>CAMDLJ010000227.1 GCA_945901665.1 Bordetella parapertussis
GGCATGCAAGCGGGCCAGGTGCTGGCCCATGTGCATGGGCGCGAGCAGGTTCACCCGCAGTTGTTGCAGCGCCATCTCGTCGCTGAAGTCGCGCCCACTGTCAGGCTCGAACAAAGATGCGTTGTTGACAATGCAGCGCAAGCCGGGACCGGCATGGGCAAGAGCCTGTTCAAACACCTGGGCCACCGCTTCGCCGGTGTCCAGTGCGCCGCCCACGGCCGCTGCGGACACGCCCAAAGTGGTTAATTCACGCACCAATTCCGCTGCCGCGTCCTTGGAGCGCTGGTAATGGCACAGCACGCTCCAGCCGCTGCGTGCGAAAGCCAAGGCCATTTCACGACCCAGTCGGTGCGCGGCGCCTGTGACCAAAACCCAATCGTGCATGTGAAAAAACGTTTGCCCCCTGGTAGAAGGCGGCAACAAGGTAGGATGAAGAGGCCATGAATGTACCGCCTTTTTCTCCGCCATCCACACCCGCGCTGCAGCGCCTGATCGAGCGCGCCATGGCCAGTGCCGGCGGTTGGTTGGGCTTTGACCGCTTCATGGCCTTGGCCTTGTATGCCCCAGGCCTGGGTTATTACAGCCGACAAGACCGCTTCATCGGTACAGATCCAACGCGCAGCGACTTTGTCACCGCCCCCACCTTGGGGCCTTGGTTTGGCCGCACCCTGGCCCAGCCCGTGCGCCAGGCCCTGGCCCACACGGGTGGCGACACCGTCTGGGAGTTTGGCGCCGGCACTGGCGACTTGGCGCTGCAACTGCTCGACCACTTGGGCGATGCGGTACAGCGCTACACCATCATCGAGCTGTCGGGCACCTTGCGCGAGCGCCAACAAGCCATGCTGCATGCCCATGCCCACAAAGTGCAGTGGTTGAGTGAGTGGCCCGATGTGGTGGATGGTGTGGTGGTCGGCAACGAGGTCATTGACGCCATGCCGGTGCAACTGCTGCAGCGCAGGCAAGGCCTGTGGCATGAGCGCGGCGTGGTGGCCGCTGCGCCCGGCGCTGAGTGCGCTTGGGCTTGGCAAGACCGGCCCTGCACCAACCAGCCACCCATGGACATCGACGGCGAGCATGACTACCTGACCGAGGTCCACCCCCAGGCCGAGGCCTTTGTGCACAGCTTGGCCGAGCGCATGCTGCGCAGCCAGCGCCCCGGGGTGGTGATATTGGTGGACTTTGGTTTCCCTGAAAGCGAGTACTACCATCCACAGCGCCACATGGGCACCGTGATGTGCCACCGCGCCCACCGCGCCGACAGCGACCCGCTGTCGGATGTGGGCTTCAAAGACATCACCGCCCACGTCAATTTCACCGGCTTGGCCCTGGCCGCTCAGGATGCGGGCCTGCAGGTGCTGGGTTACACCTCGCAAGCCAATTACTTGCTCAACTGCGGCATCTTGCCTTTGCTCGACGGCCTCTCCGTTGCGCAGCGCCACACCGCCCTGACCTTGGTGCACGAGCATGAAATGGGCGAGTTGTTCAAGGTGCTGGTCTTGGGCAGTGGCCCGGCCTGGACGCCCATGGGGTTTGAGCACGGAGACCGCACCCATGCCCTTTGAAACAGGAGAGCACAACGGACCTTCCCGGGGTCCAGGCCCAGCCACTGGGCGCGAGCTGGCCCATGCCCTGGGGGTGCACTGATGTGGCGCTGGTTGCTGGTGGTTTTTTTGGCGTTGATTTTGTTCAACGGCCTGATGCCTTGGTTGCGAAAAATCGGTTTTGGTCGCTTGCCAGGGGACCTTCAGTTCCGCTTCTTTGGCCGCGACTGGTACCTCCCCATCACCACCACGCTGGTGCTGAGCTTGTTGGCGGCGGGGGTCTCCCGGCTGCTTTGACCCATGCCCTGCGGCCCCTCGCAGGGTATGTCCCCTGGGGCCTCTGCATTCATGGCCAGTGGTTAACATCGGGCACATTCCACCCCTGCAGCCCCCCATGAGTTTGTCACCCTTGTCACCCCAGCGCCGCAACCGAAAAGTCGGTCGCTATGTGGTCTTTGCATTGTTGGCGCTGGCTTTGGCAGGTTCGGGGACTTGGTATTTTTACTGGCGGCCCATGAGCGCCGATACAGCGGGCGAGACCAAGGGCGAGGGCAAAGGGGGCGGTGCCAAGGGCGGGCGCTTTGGTGGCGGCCGCAACCAAGCCGTGAGCGTGGCCGAGGTAGAGCGCATGGACGTGCGTCAAACCATCCAAGCCATTGGCACCTTGACAGCATTGAACACCGCCGTGGTGCGCGCCAAGATCGACGGTGAACTCAAGGCCTTGCGATTCACCGAGGGCCAAATGGTGCGCGCCGGCGATGTGTTGGCCGAGATCGATGACCGCAATGCCCAGGCCCAACTGGCCCAAGCCGAGGGCCAATTGGCGCGCGATGTGGCGCAACTGCGCAATGCCCAGCTGGATTTGCAGCGTTACCAAGGTTTGCTGGAAAAAGACGCGATTGCGCGCCAGCAGGTCGAATCGCAACAGGCCTTGGTGCGCCAGTTGCAAGGCACCGTGCAGTCCGATCAGGCCCAATTGGATGCGGCCAAATTGCAGCTCACCCACACCCGGGTCGTGGCCCCCATCTCCGGCCGCTTGGGGCTGAAACAAACCGAGTTGGGCAGTTTGGTGCGCGCCGGCGACGCCAATGGCATTGTCAGCATCAACCAAACCGACCCGATGGCGGTGCTGTTTGCGGTGCCTGAAATCCATGTCCCACTCATCCAGCGCAAACTGCGCTCGGGCCAGGTGTTGCCGGTGCAGGTGTGGGACCGCGAGGCCAAACAAATGTTGGCCCAGGGTCGGGTGAGCAGCACCGACAACGCCATCGACCTGGCCACTGGCACCTTGCGCCTGAAGGCCAGCTTCCCCAATGCCAATGGCAGCTTGTTTCCCAACCAATTTGCCAATATCCGCTTGGAATTGGACACCCTCAAAGACAGCTTGGCCGTGCCCAGCGCGGCCATTCAACGCGGTGCCGCCGGCACCTTTGTGTATGTGGTTCAACCCGACAACTCGGTGCTGACCAAAGTGGTGCAGCTCGACGCCCAAGACGGCGACTGGCAAGCCATTCGCGGGCCGATCAATGCGGGTGACAAAGTGGTCACCGATGGCGCAGACCGTTTGCGCGATGGCAGCAAGGTGGAGGTGGTCAAGGCGGCCCCGCCGAGAGTAGCCGCTGCCCCAGGCGCCAAAGACCCCGTCAAACCCAGCGCCGGCACCGGCCCTTCGTCTGCGCCCGCACCTGGCAACAACCGACCCGCAGCCGCGGCCGCAGCGCCCGCAGCGGGGGCAACACCCGCCCCGGGTGGTGGGCCGCCCGGGGCGGATGGTGGACGCCCAGCCTGGATGGACCGCTTGCCACCCGAAGTGCAAGAGCGAGTGAAAAACATGTCGCCCGAAGAGCGCCGCGCCTTCTTCCAGCGCATGCGCGAGCGCCGCCAATCCCAGGAGCCCTGATGAGCGCCGTGGTGTGCCTGCGGCGGCTTGCTGCGACACCTGGGGAGCGGTGGTGAATCTCTCGCGCCTGTTCATCTTGCGCCCAGTGGCCACCTCATTGCTGATGGTGGCCATGCTGATCGCTGGCGCTTTGGCCTACCGGTGGTTGCCCATTGCGGCCTTGCCGCAGGTCGACTACCCCACCATCCAAGTCTCTACCCTGTACCCAGGGGCCAGCCCGGAAGTGGTCACCTCGGCCATCACCGCCCCCTTGGAGCGCCAGTTCGGCCAAATGCCGGGACTGGACTTGATGAGCTCGGTCAGCTCGGGCGGTGCATCCATCATCACTTTGCGCTTTTCGCTGGACCTGGCGCTCGATGTGGCTGAGCAACAGGTGCAGGCCGCGATCAATGCGGCTGCCAATTTGATGCCCACCGATTTGCCCATGCCGCCGCTCTACAGCAAGGTCAATCCGGCCGATGCGCCGATCTTGAGCCTGGCCCTGAGCTCGCCCTCGCGCCCCATCACCCAAGTCAGCGACATGGTGGAAAACCGCATCGCCCAGCGCTTGTCGCAAGTCTCGGGCGTGGGTTTGGTGAGCATCGCCGGCGGTCAGCGGCCTTCGGTTCGGGTTCAGGTCAACCCGGTGGCTTTGGCGGCGGCGGGTTTTTCACTGGAAGATGTGCGCCTGGCCATCAACCAAGCCAATGTCAACCAAGCCAAGGGCAGTTTGGACGGGCCCAACCGGGCGTCGACCATCGATGCCAATGACCAGCTTCGCTCGGCCCAGGAGTATGGCCAACTGGTGCTGGCTTACCGCAATGGCAACCCCTTGCGCTTGCGCGATGTGGCCAACATCATCGAAGCGCCTGAAAACAGCCGATTGGCCGCTTGGGCCAACCAAACCCCCGCCGTGGTGTTGCACATTCGGCGCCAGCCCGGTGCCAATGTGATTGAAACGGTTGACCGCATCCAGGCCTTGTTGCCGCGCTTGCGCGCCGAATTGCCCGATTCGGTGGACTTGCAGGTGATGAGCGACCGCACGGTGACCATCCGTGCATCGGTGCGCGATGTGCAGTTTGAATTGATGCTGGCCGTGGCCTTGGTGGTGATGGTGATCTTTTTGTTTTTGCGCAATGCGGCTGCCACCTTGATCCCCAGTGTGGCCGTGCCGCTGTCGCTGGTGGGCACCTTTGGGGTGATGTACCTGGCGGGGTTTTCGATCAATAACCTGACCTTGATGGCCTTGACGATTTCCAGTGGCTTTGTGGTCGATGACGCGAT
>CAMDLJ010000228.1 GCA_945901665.1 Bordetella parapertussis
CGCCTCCAGTTGACCGCGTGGCACCGACACAATGCCGGCGCGCACCACTTCGGCCACAAAGGCCGAGGTGTAAAAACTCAGGCCCAGGGTGATGGCCAAAAATTCCGGGGTCAGGCTGATGCCTTCGTTGATCTCACCATCCAGCCACAAGGGCACATCCCAAACCAGGCCATGGGCTGCAGAATCCCAAACCGGAACAGGAAACGAAAACCCGTTTTTGCTCAGAAAAAACCAATCGTTGAAGTGCAATGGGCTTTGGCTGTCGGGCATGAACTCGACCAACAACACATACCAAATCAGCAACTGAAGCAACACGGGCACATTGCGAAACAACTCGGTATAAGCGTATCCCAGGCCCCGGGCCAGCGCGTTGTTGGATACCCGTCCCACACCGATCAAGGTGCCCAAGATCGTGCAAAAAACAATGCCCACCACAGACACCCGCAAGGTGTTGAGCAGGCCAACAAAAAAGGCGCGCCAGTAAGGCTCGCTGGAGTCGAAGTCGATCATCGACTCGCCGATGTCAAAACCGGCATTGGCCCACAAAAAGTCAAAACCGCTTTGGATGCCACGCGCTTTCATGTTGGCCAAGGTGTTGCTGAGCAACCAAGCCAACAGCAAAACCAAGCCCAACAGCAAAGCCAACTGGTAGAGCCAGCGACGGGTTTGTTTCTGGTGCCAAAAAGAGCTTTTCATGCCAAAGAAAAAGGATGGCCCACCAAGAGGCCATCCTTCAGCGGGTGATCAGCGAATGGGCGGGGCGTATTGCAAGCCGCCTTTGGCCCACTGGGCATTGGGGCCGCGTTTGAGGGCCAGGGGGGTTTTTTCACCCACATTGCGCTCGAAAATTTCACCATAGTTGCCGCTGGTGGTGATCGCGCGCACCAGCCATTCGCGGTCCAAGCCCAGCAATTTGCCGGTGTCATCGCTCTTGCCCAGCAAGCGCATGACCACGGGGTCGGTGCTCTCGGCCTTGAGTTTTTCAATGTTGGCGGCTGTGATGCCGTATTCATCGGCTTCAACCAGGCCGTAAATCACCCATTTGACAATGGCGAACCATTCGTCATCACCCCGGCGCACCAAGGGACCCAAGGGCTCTTTGGAGATCAACTCCGGCAGGATGGCGTGCTCTTTGGGGTCTTTGGCTTCTTTGGAGCGAATGGACGCCAAGCCCGATGCGTCGGTGGTGTAGGCCTTGCAGCGGCCTGCAAAATAGGCGGCATTGGCGGCCTCGAGCTTTTCAAACACCACGGGCTTGATGGCCAGGTTGTTGGCTTTGGAGAAGTCGGTCAGGTTTTTCTCAGTGGTGGTGCCAGATTGCACGCAAACGGTGGCGTTTTTCAACTGTTTGGCGCTTTTGATCCCGCCCTTGACCGGCACCATGAAGCCCTGCCCGTCGTAAAAGGTGACAGCGGTTTGGTGCAAGCCCAAAGATGCGTCGCGCGTCAGGGTGAAGGTGGTGTTGCGAGACAACATATCGATCTCACCCGACTGCAGCGCGGTGAAGCGCTGAGGGGCTGACAGGGGAACATACCGGACCTTGTCGCCACTGCCCAAAACAGCTGCAGCGACCGCCCGACACACATCCACGTCCAGGCCTGTCCATTTGCCTTGGCTGTCGGCAGCCCCGAAACCGGCCAAGCCGGTGTTGACGCCGCAGACCATTTGGTCGCGCTGCTTGATGGTGTCCAGCGTTTTACCGGCCCAGGCTTGGCTGGAGAACAACACTGACAAGCCAAGAGCGGTTGCACCGCCAATAGCGGCTTTGATGGATGGGTATTTCATGAACGATCCTTCGTAAAGTGAATTTCAGGTGACATTGTGCTTCAAAAGCATTCGTCCGCATCCACCTGGCACATTGGTGTGGTCTTTCACAACTTGAAGATGCTGCAGAGGTTTTGCGAGCACTTGGCTGCAAAAAAGAATCCGCCATGAAAGAGAAAGGCGCCCGCTGGCATTAGAATGCATCAATCGGGGCGTAGCGCAGTCTGGTAGCGCATCTGGTTTGGGACCAGAGGGTCGTAGGTTCGAATCCTATCGCCCCGACCATTGAGCAAAAGGCCCTGACAGGGCCTTTTTTTCATCCGTCTGCCCGTAGCTCAGTTGGATAGAGCAACAGCCTTCTAAGCTGTGGGTCGGGGGTTCGATCCCCTCCGGGCAGGCCAACCTCACCTGGCCATTAAAAATCCAACGACAAACCGAGCGAAAAAGCGTCAACCGAGGTCAAGCCCTTGTGGTAGTAAGACATGTAGTCAAACACCACGCTCATGTCCTTTTCGACCGCCGCCTTGGCCCCTATGCCATAAGAAAAGCTGATGAATTTGTTGTCGGCGGCGGATAAACCGGTGGGGTATGCGCTCAAGGTGCGCTCACCGCTGGCCATGCCCAGTTTGCCAAAGATCTCCAAATCAGAGCCCAGGGTCCTGCGCGCCTTGATGTACAGGCCATAGAGGTTATTGACTTCGCCGGTCACCGCGGTGGAGGTGGCAGTGGTGGTCGTCGTGCCGGTGGAGCTGATGTAAGCCGTCTCGGCATTGCGAACACTGAAGCCCAACATGCCTTCGTAACCAAAGGTTTCACTGGTTTTTTTGCCCAGGGTGACGCGCAATGCCGTGGGGCCAAATGTCAAGCCCGGTTCGCTGTACTTCATCACGTTGATGGAAGTTTCCATGTAATACCGCTTTTCGGGCGGTTTTGGGGTTTTCAGTTGCGACATCGCGGGGGCACACACCACAAGAGCGAAGAGGATGGCGATCAATTTTTTCATGGCAATTCCCAATGCTGAATCAGCAAATGTGCATAGATAAGCAATTAGCAAGCCACTTCAGAGCAGGTCGGCAGAGCGGGAGAGGGCGGCAAAAGCCTGCCGTTGTCAACAAAGAAAAACAGGCAAACCGATGCCAACGGCCAGTTTTTGCCGCTCGGGTGGCGACTGCAACGCGCAAATGGCTTTCCCCAAGGGGGGTCAGTTGAAGTGACGCCAGCAGGCTTGTTCGGCCAAGACCTCGCCCTTGTTGGTAAGGCAATAGTTTTTGTTCACATGCTTGGCGCCATCGGTGATGATGTAGGAGCGGTAAAGGGTCTTGTCCTTGGACACATACATCACGGCGCTGCGCATGTGGCTGCATTTGTCGCCCAGCACACATGAGCGCATGGCGTCTGAAGTGGGATAGAGGTCCACCGCCACAATGGGGCGCTTATTGCCCAGTTTGGTTTTGATCAATCGCACGGCGCAGGTGTGTCCGTCAAGCTTGTCCAAGGACAAGGACTCCAGCAAACCGTTGACCTCGTCGACCAATAACTCTCGGTACCACTGGCCCAAAATGCCACGGCACAGGTAATAGTCTTCTGTGTCGGATTTGTGGAAAGGCTGGGTGAAGGGGCGGCGGTCCGCATCGAAGTAAAACATCGGCTCTTCGCCAAAGGTGCGGGTGGGGCGTTCTACAGCCTTTGGCGGCTCTTTGCTTTTGGCCGCTGGTTTGGCGGGTGCGGGATCGGCCGCCCAAGCCTGGGGTGCAAAGCCCAAGGAGAGCGACATCAGCACACAGCAAAGGGTATAAAAGGTTTTTTGAATCATCGTTGCACACCAAGGTGACACTGTTGATTCGGCCCCAAACACAAGGACTTGAGGTCAAACCAGACAGCGCACGCGGTCCAGCGCATCAATCCACCGTGTAGCAGGTGGTGTCAGGGTGCCATTTGCCCTTGGAGGTGACGCAGTGTTGGGCAATCATCTTGCGGTCCATGTCCGACAAAAAATAGGATCGGTAAACCCCATTGCCCGTGCGCGGCAGCAAATTGACGCTGCGAAAGGCAGGGCAGCGCTCGCGCACCACGCACTCTTGCATGGCGATCCGACTCGGGTAGAGGTGGATGCTCAAACGCCCGGGTGCCAGGCTGCGGCTGGTGCCCACGCTGACCACACAAAAATCGCCTTTGACGAAAGGCATTTCAACCATTTCAGCAAAGTAGTTCATTTCGGCGCTGAGCAACTGTCGAAACCACGGGGCCACCACGCCGTCGCAGTCAAAAAAATTCAACTTGGAGGTTTGGTGCATGATCTCTTTGAGCGGCACATTTTGCTCATTGAGGTTGAGCATGGGCTCCTTGCCCGATGTGGGTGGTCGCGCCTTCAAAGCCATTTGAGGCTCTTTTTTCATCGGTTTTGAAAAGCTGGGTGCCGCCTCCTCGGGCACTTTTTCCACGGGGACCTTGCTGGCTTTCTCGGGGTAGGGCTTGTAATTGGGGGCAGGTTTGTCCTGCGCCCAAGCCCCTGTGAGCAGGCTCAGTCCGAGCAAAAACGAGGTCAGTGTGGGGGTCAAACGCATGTGCTGATGGTAACGGTCAGTGAGAGGGTGCTGAACGATTGAATTTAGTGATTTTATTGAAAGATAGTTGATTTATAGCAAAACTCATGCCTCTTAAAGTACAGTCTGTTGGTGTCGAATCCAAGTGTATGAATTTTCCTTTTGTTGCGATCCTTGTTGTGTGCCTGAGTTTGGCCGCTTGCGGTCCCGGGGGCAGTGACACGGGCAGCACTTCGAGCAGCAGCGCGGCTTTGGCCGTCCAATCCACCTCCTACGGCAATAAAAATGTGGCTGGCTTGACCAACACCGCGGTCCCTGTCGACGCTGTGTCTGGTGTGCTTTTGGTGCCCACATCTGTCACTTTTGGGGATTTCTTCCAGGAGGGCGCCT
>CAMDLJ010000229.1 GCA_945901665.1 Bordetella parapertussis
AGACCGAGGTGTATCTGCAAGCGGTTCAACGCTTGTTGCAGGCTGACCCCGTGGCGCAAGCCTTGGTGATGGTGCCTGAGATCAACCTCACACCGCAGTTGGAGCAACGTTTCCGCGAACGTTTTGAACCGTGGCTGGGTCCAGGTTGCGTGGTTGCAATGCACAGCGCCATGACACCTGCCCAGCGCTTGGCCAGCTGGCTTTCCGCGCACAGTGGACAGGCGCGCATGGTGCTGGGCACCCGCATGGCGGTACTGGCTTCACTGCCCCGACTTCGACTGATTGTGGTCGATGAAGAGCATGACCCCAGTTACAAACAACAAGAGGGCGCGCGTTACTCGGCTCGCGACTTGGCCATTTACCGCGGCCAACTCGAGGGCGCCAAGGTTCTGCTGGGATCGGCCACGCCATCGCTGGAGAGTTGGCACCACAGCCGTCCCGCCAGCGAGGACAAGCCAGCCGGGCGCTATGTGCGGCTGCACATGCCCGCACGGGTGGGCCAAAGTGCATTGCCTTTGGTGCGCCGGGTGGACATGAACCGCCAGCCACGGCGCACGGTTTTTTCGGGGGTGCTGCTCGACGCCATGCGCGAACGCATCCGCATGGGCCAACAAATTTTGGTGCTGCTCAACCGCCGGGGTTACGCACCAGTCTTGCACTGTCCATCCTGCCAATGGAAAAGCCAATGCCCGCACTGCAGTGCATTCCAGGTGTTTCACAAGCTGGACCGCACTTTGCGTTGCCACCATTGCAGTTTTGCGCAAGCCGTGCCACGCGCCTGCCCCGAATGCGGCGACACCGATGTGCGGTCCATGGGACGCGGTACCGAACAATTAGAGGAGCTTTTGGCCGCCCAGCTGGAAGGGGTGTTTCGGCCTGGCGGTGAGGCACCGCGCATTGCCCGCATCGACGCCGACTCGACCCGGGCCAAAGGGGCCTTGGAGTCGCAGTTGGCCCAAGTGCATGCGGGTGAAGTGGACGTGCTGGTGGGCACGCAAATGATTGCCAAAGGGCACGACTTTCGCCGCGTCAGCCTGGTGGCCGCGCTCGACACCGACGGTGCTTTGTTCTCCAGTGACTTTCGCGCACCAGAGCGTTTGTTCAGCCTGCTCATGCAAGCCGCTGGCCGCGCCGGGCGGGATGCCCAATGGTCGCTGCAAGAGGGCCATGCCTGCGAAATGTGGATACAAACCCACTTTCCACAACACCCCTTGTTTGATGCCCTGAAGCGCCACGACTATCCCGCTTTTGCACAAGAACAACTGCAAGAGCGTGCCCAAGCCGGCATGCCGCCGTTTAGCTATCAAGCTTTGCTGCGCGCCGAAGCACGCACGCAAGAAGCCGCTCAATCGTTTTTAACCGACGTGGCCCAATTGGCAACCGATTTACCAGGCGCACATCAGCTCACGTTGTACCCACCGGTTCCATTGGGCATTCAAAGAGTGGCCCAAGTGGAACGGGCCCAGTTGTTGGTCGAAGGAACTTCGCGCACGGCCTTGCAAGCCTTCTTGACCGCGTGGCAGCCTGTGCTCAGAGCGTCACGACCGCAACACCGCCAAGTGCTGCGCTGGGCCATTGACGTCGACCCCTTGGTGATTTAAAGCCTCACGGCTTGAGCAACACCACTGCGCCTGAAAAAGTCAAAAAAGCCAAGGTGGTGGTCACCAAGATGATTTGGGCAATGCGCCCATTGTTGGCCCCCAATCGCTCGGCCAACATCGACACATTGCTGGCACTGGGCAAGGCGGCCACCAAGACAACCACCATCAGGGCAAAAGGGTCCAGGGCCACACCCCACTGAATGGCCGTGGTGCCCACCAGCAAAACAAGCAAGGGGTGCAACACCAATTTGACGCCGGCCACAGGCAAATAGTCACGCATCAAGGTGGCGGCTTGCGGGCTCATGCGGGCCTGCCCACGTGATCGGGCCAGCACAGCACCAATGGTGAACAAAGCCACGGGGGACGCTGCATCGGCCAACAGCCCCAAGGTTTTGTCCACCGCCTCGGGCAAACGCCACTCGTTGGCCGAAAACACGGCACCCAAACACACCGCCCAGGGCATGGGATTGGCCAAAACCCCCTTGAGCGCGTTGACCGCCGCATGCCTAAACCCGTGTTCGCCCGCACCATCCATGCGCGACAAAGCAATGCACAAAGACGAGGTGAACAACAAATCGGCAATGATGGACACGATGGCTGGGCCGGCAGAGCTCGGGCCCAACAAAGCCACCAACAAGGGCACGCCCAAAAAACCGGTGTTAGGAAAAGCGGCCACCAGGGCACCCAAGGATGCGTCGTTCCAACGAATCCGATTGTTCAAGCTACAAGCCACGACAAAGCTGACCATGAGCAAACCACAAATCGCATAGGTGATGAACAAGGGCACATCCAACAACTGGGCAATGGGCGTGTTGGCGCCAAATCGAAACAACAGGCACGGCAAGGCGAAAAACAAGACAAAGCTATTTAAGCCAGGAATGGCCTCCATGCTTAAAAATTTAAGCTGCACCGCCACAAAACCGGCCAAAACCAATGCGAAAAAAGGAAAGGTGACCCACAAAACAGTTGCCATGGATGACATTGTGCCCCGCTATGATCAAGCGCTTTGCCCCCGCGTGTCATCTGCATGTCAACTGGCCTGAACAACGCCCAACTCGAAGCCGTCCACATTTTGCAAGGCCCCTGCTTGGTATTGGCTGGTGCAGGGTCTGGCAAAACCCGCGTGATCACCCACAAGCTGGCACTGCTGATCCAGTCCGGTGTGGACCCCAGTGCGATTGCCGCCATCACCTTCACCAACAAAGCCGCCGCGGAGATGCGCGAGCGAGCCAAAAAACTCATTGGCAAAGCCGCGCAAAAGGTCACTGTGTGTACTTTTCACGCTTTGGGGGTGCGGATATTGAGGCAAGACGGGGCTGCCTTGGGGCTCAAACCCCAGTTCAGCATTTTGGACAGCGACGATGTCACCAGTTTGCTCAAAGACGCTGGGGGCACCACCGATGCGGCCACCGCCCGTCAATGGCAGTGGGCCATCAGCTTGTGGAAGAACATGGGGCTCAATGCCGCCATGGCCGAAGCCCAAGCGCAAGACGACAACGAGCGCATCACTGCCCGCATCATGGCCCGCTACGAAGAGCGCCTGAGCGCTTATCAAAGCGTGGATTTTGACGATTTGATTGGCCTGCCACTGAAGTTGCTGCAAAACCATCCCGAGGTGCGGACCAAGTGGCAAGACCAAATCAGCCATTGGTTGGTGGACGAATACCAAGACACCAATGCCACGCAGTATGAATTGCTCAAATTGCTGGCCGGTGAGCGCCAATGCCTGACCGCTGTGGGTGATGATGACCAGTCCATTTATGGCTGGCGCGGCGCCACACTGGACAACCTCAAGCGACTGCCCGATGACTTCCCCCGTTTGCGGGTGGTGAAGTTGGAACAAAACTACCGCTCCAGCCGCGCGATTTTGCGAGCTGCCAACAATGTGATTCGACCCAACCCAAAACTCTTTCCCAAAACATTGTTCAGTGAGTTGGGTGAAGGTGAACCTGTGCGCGTGGTGGACGCCGACAACGAGGAGCACGAAGCCGAACGCGTGGTGGCTCGCATCCAGTCGCTGCGCGCTGCCGATGGGGCCAGCAACTCGGCCTCACCGCGAGAATGGCGCGATTTTTGTGTGATGTATCGCGCCAACCACCAATCGCGCGTGCTGGAAAAGGCCTTTAGAAAGGCCAGCATCCCCTACAAAGTTTCAGGTGGTCAAAGTTTTTTTGACCGCGCTGAAATCAGGGATCTTTGTGCTTGGTTGCGGCTGTGGGTCAACAACGACGACGACCCAGCATTTGTGCGCGCCATCACCACGCCCAAGCGTGGCGTGGGGCACCAAACTTTGCAACAACTGGGTCAGTTTGCCAATCAATACAAGCTCAGCCTGTTTGAAGCCTTGTTCAGCCACAGCTTGGGCAGTGTGCTGAGCGCCAGGGCTGTGTCATCTTTGCATGAGTTTGGCCGCAGCATCAATGACTTGCAGTATCGCGCGCGCCACACTGAAGGGGCTGAAGACGCGCTGCGCTTTTTGATGGATTGGCTCAAGGACATGGGCTACGAACAGCACCTGCATGACCAAGAAGACACCGACAAAATGGCCGCGGCACGCTGGGGCCATGTACTGGATTTTTGTGAATGGATGGCCCAGCGCTGTGGTGGTGTGATCGACGATGCGGCTGGCGTGAGTTTGGTGTCCGAGCGCAAGAACCTGCTGGAGGTGGCCCAAACCATTTCATTGTTATCGACGCTGAGTGAGCGTGAAACCGATCAAAACGTGGTCACCTTGTCCACCTTGCATGCCGCCAAAGGACTGGAGTGGCCCCATGTGATGTTGGTGGGGGTCAATGAGGGTTTGTTGCCCTTCAGGCAAGACACGCCGGTGGTGGCGGGTGTATTGACCGAGTCACAAGCCATTCACCTGCAAGAGGAGCGACGCTTGATGTATGTGGGCATCACTCGCGCTCAACACACCTTGGCGGTCAGTTGGGCACGCAAGCGTAAAAAGGGCCGCGACATGGTGGTGGGCATACCCAGCCGCTTTATCGCAGAAATGGGCTTAGACGACACAACCGTCAAAGAAGACCCGCGCGCCAAATTGCGTGCTTTGCGCGCTGAATTTGCGGCCAAAGCGGCTTTACAAGCAGC
>CAMDLJ010000230.1 GCA_945901665.1 Bordetella parapertussis
CTGTTGATCAAAACCGTCAAAGGCTTTGGCATGGGCTCCTCCGGCGAGGGCAAAAACACGGTGCACCAAACCAAGAAACTGACCGACGAAGACATCAAAGCCTTTCGTGACCGCTTCAACATCCCCATCCCCGATAGCGAGTTGTCCAAGCTGCCTTTTTACAAGCCCGCAGACGACACCCCCGAGATGCGCTACTTGCACGAGCGCCGCCAAGCCTTGGGGGGCTATTTGCCCCAGCGGCGCACCAAAGCCGATGAGCATTTCACCGTGCCCTCAATGGAGACATTCAAAGCCATCACCGACCCTACCGCTGAGGGGCGCGAAATTTCCACCACCCAAGCCTATGTGCGCTTTTTGACGCAGTTGCTGCGCGACCAGGCCTTGGGCCCCCGTGTGGTGCCAATTCTTGTGGACGAAGCCCGCACGTTTGGCATGGAAGGTTTGTTTCGCCAAATCGGCATTTACAACCCCGATGGTCAGCAATACACGCCGGTGGACAAAGACCAGGTGATGTATTACCGCGAGGACAAAGCCGGGCAAATTTTGCAAGAGGGCATCAACGAAGCGGGGGGCATGAGCAGTTGGATCGCGGCGGCGACGTCTTACTCGACCAACAACCGCATCATGATTCCGTTTTACGTTTACTACTCGATGTTTGGCTTTCAGCGCATTGGCGACTTGGCTTGGGCGGCGGGCGATATGCAAGCGCGCGGGTTCTTGTTGGGTGGCACTTCTGGGCGCACCACTTTGAATGGCGAGGGTTTGCAGCACGAAGACGGCCACAGCCATATCTTGGCGGGCACCATACCCAACTGCGTCAGCTACGACCCGACTTTTGCCCATGAGGTGGCGGTCATCATGCAGCACGGCTTGAAGCGCATGGTGGAAAAGCAAGAGAACGTGTTTTATTACCTCACCCTCTTGAATGAAAACTACCCCATGCCCGGCCTCACATTGGGCACTGAAGAACAGATCATCAAAGGCATGTACTTGTTGCAAGCCGCAGAAGGCGCGAAAAAAATGCCACGGGTGAACCTGTTGGGTTCGGGCACCATCTTGCGCGAGTCCATGGCTGCGCGCGATTTGCTGGCTGCCGATTGGGGCGTGGCTGCAAATGTTTGGAGTTGCCCCAGCTTCAACGAGTTGGCCCGCGATGGCGCACAAGCGGATCGTTGGAACCTGATGCACCCCACCGATGCGCCCCGTGAATCCTTTGTGGCGCAGCAGTTGACGCCGCACGAGGGCCCAGTGGTCGCGTCCACCGATTACATGAAGGCCTATGCCGAACAAATCCGCGCCTACATCCCCGCTGGCCGCGCCTACAAAGTGCTGGGCACCGATGGTTTTGGCCGCAGTGACTTCCGCAGCAAACTGCGCGAACACTTTGAAGTGAACCGCCACTACATCGTGGTGGCCGCGCTCAAGGCTTTGAGCGAGAGCGGCGCCATGCCGCTGGCCAAGGTGGCTGAGGCGATTGCGAAATACGGCTTGAAAGCCGACAAAATCAACCCCTTGTACGCTTAAAAAACCCAACGGAGACGAGAGATGGCGATGATGGATGTGACGGTCCCCGACATTGGGGACTTTGATGAAGTGGCGGTGATTGAGTTGTTGGTCAAAGTGGGCGACAGCGTCAAGGCCGAGCAAAGCTTGATCACGGTGGAGAGCGACAAAGCGTCGATGGAAATCCCTTGCTCGCACGCAGGGGTGGTCAAAGAGCTCAAGGTCAAATTGGGTGACAAGGTCAAGCAGGGCTCGGTGGTTGTCGTGCTCGATGTGGCTGAAGCCAGCGCCGCTGCATCACCAGCACCGACAGCTGCCCCGGCGGCGCCAATGTCAGCGCCGAGCGCCGCACCTGCGGCAGCAACCGCCCCGGTCGCTGCACCTGTCAGCGCAGCCGTGCCTGCACCCATGCCTGCACCAGTGTCTACCCCCGCAGCCGTGGTGGCCGCGCATGCCCCCACCCAAACCCCGGCCACAGGTTTGCCCCACGCTTCGCCATCGATTCGCAAATTGGCCCGCCTGTTGGGCGTGCCTCTGGCCGAGGTCAAAGGCACGGGCATCAAGGGCCGCATCATCGAAGACGATGTGCAGGCCTTCACCCGTTCGGTGATGGCCGGCGACACCCGCACCCAAGCCCAAGCGGCCAAAGCCCCAGCGGGTGGTGACGGTGCTGCACTGGGTTTGATTGCCTGGCCCAAAGTGGACTTTGCCAAGTTTGGTCCTATCGAGCGCAAAGAAATGGGCCGCATCAAAAAGATCAGCGGCGCGAATTTGCTGCGCAATGCCATCATGATCCCGGCGGTCACCAACCACGACGACGCCGACATCACCGACCTGGAAGCCTTTCGGGTGCTGACCAACAAAGAAAACGAAAAGAGCGGGATCAAGGTCACCATGCTGGCGTTTTTGATCAAGGCTTGCGTGGCCGCACTCAAAAAATACCCCGAGTTCAACAGCTCGCTCGATGGCGATGCATTGGTCTATAAGAACTATTGGCACATTGGTTTTGCCGCCGACACACCCAATGGCCTGATGGTGCCTGTGATCAAAGACGCCGACAAAAAAGGGGTGTTGCAAATCAGCCAAGAGATGGGCGAGTTGGCCAAGAAAGCCCGCGAGGGCAAGTTGAGCCCGGCTGAAATGTCGGGGGCCACCTTCACCATCTCCAGTTTGGGTGGCATTGGCGGGCGCTATTTCACGCCCATCATCAACGCCCCCGAAGTGGCCATCTTGGGCGTGTGCAAAAGCACCATGGAGCCGGTGTGGAACGGCAAAGAATTTGTGCCCCGCTTGATGCTGCCCTTGTCGCTGACCTGGGACCACCGCGTCATCGACGGCGCGGCCGCAGCCCGCTTCAATGTCTACCTGGGTCAAATCCTGGGCGACTTCCGGCGCGTTTTGCTCTGATCATTGGGGCCTGCCGACCATGCGCTGGTCGGTGCCCACGCAACCTGCGAGAACCACATGGCACTGTTAGACATACACGTACCCGACATTGGCGACATTGATGAAGTGGCGGTGATTGAACTGCTGGTCAAACCCGGTGACACCATTCGCGCCGAGCAAAGCCTGATCACGGTAGAGAGCGACAAAGCCTCGATGGAAATCCCCTCATCACATGCGGGGGTGGTCAAAGAGGTCAAGGTCAAGCTGGGCGACAAAGTCAAGCAAGGCTCAGTGGTGGTGGTGCTCGAGGCCGCAGCTTCTGCGACACCCAGCGCTGCGGCATCAACTGCAGCCCCATCAGCGGCAACTTCTGCGGCCCCAGCAACAGCCCCCTCAGCGGCTGTGCCAGCGCCTGCTGCTGTCAGCCCCGCACCCAGCGCAACAACTGCCCCCGTGGTGACCACACCTGCCAGCACCTATGCGGGCAGTGTGGACCTGAGCTGCGATGTGTTGGTCTTGGGCGGTGGCCCCGGTGGCTACAGCGCGGCGTTTCGCGCGGCCGACTTGGGCCTGAACGTGGTCATCGTCGAGCGCTACGCCCAATTGGGCGGCGTGTGTTTGAACGTGGGTTGTATCCCGTCCAAAGCTTTGCTGCATGTGGCGGCGGTCATGGACGAAGTGGCGCACATGGCCGATTTGGGTGTGGACTTTGGCAAGCCCGCCGTCAACATTGACAAGCTGCGCGGCCACAAAGAAAAAGTCATTGGCAAATTGACCGGTGGCTTGGCGGCCATGGCCAAAATGCGCAAGGTCACCACCGTGCGCGGTTTTGGTCACTTTGTCGGCAGCCACCATGTGGAGGTGGAAGAAACCACCGGCTCCGGCCAAGACAAAACCGGCAGCAAAAAAGTCATTGGCTTTAAAAACTGCATCATCGCCACTGGGTCTCAAGCGGTGCACTTGTCCTTCATGCCCGACGACCCCCGCGTGGTCGACAGCACCGGCGCTTTGGAACTCAAAGAAGTGCCCAAGCGCATGCTGATTTTGGGCGGCGGCATCATCGGTTTGGAAATGGGCACGGTCTACAGCACCCTGGGCGCACGCTTGGATGTGGTGGAAATGATGGACGGCCTGATGCAAGGCGCAGACCGCGACTTGGTCAAGGTGTGGCAGAAAATGAATGCCAAGCGCTTTGACCACATCATGCTCAGCACCAAAACGGTGTCGGCCAAGGCACTGCCAGAGGGCATTGAGGTGACTTTTGCACCCGCGCAAGAGGGCGGCACAGCGCCCGCACCGCAGGTCTACGACCTGGTGTTGCAAGCCGTGGGCCGCACACCCAATGGCAAAAAATGCGGTGCCGACAAAGCCGGTGTGGCGGTGACCGACCGGGGCTTCATCAACGTGGACATTCAGATGCGCACCAACGTGCCGCACATCTTCGCCATTGGCGACGTCGTGGGCCAGCCCATGTTGGCACATAAGGCGGTGCATGAAGCGCATGTGGCGGCTGAAGTGATTGCCGGTGAAGTGCAAGGCAACAAAGAACTGGCAGCGGCGGCGTTCAACGCCCGCGTCATCCCCAGCGTCGCCTACACCGACCCTGAAGTGGCGTGGGTCGGTTTGACCGAAGACCAAGCCAAAGCACAAGGCATCAAGGTGAAAAAGGGCTTGTTCCCGTGGACGGCATCAGGACGTGCCATTGCCAATGGCCGCGACGAAGGCGTGACCAAACTGCTGTTTGACGACAGCCCAGAGGCGCATGGCCACGGCAAGATTTTGG
>CAMDLJ010000231.1 GCA_945901665.1 Bordetella parapertussis
GCGTCTCTCCCATCAAGGCGGGGGTGGGCTTGCCATCGTCGATGTACAAGGTGCCGCCGTTGTAGATGGTCAGGCCCACGTTGTGGTTACCGCCAAAGGTGTGGTTCCAAGGCAGCCAGTCAACCAACACGGGGGGCTCCTCGCTCAACAAGGGCATGGACTGGCACATTTGCTGTTGATTGGCACACCACATGCGCTGGGTGTTGATCACCCCTTTGGGCAGTTTGGTCGAGCCCGAGGTGAACAAAAATTTCACCACCGTGTCGGGGCCAGTGGCGCGCATGGCCGCATCGACCGCGTCGGTCGGCGGGGTGGCCATCAAAGTCGCCAAGGACGAGGTGGGGCGTTCGCTCAAAAGCCCTTCGTACAGCACCACTTCCACTTCGGCCGCCACCGTGGCCTGGATGGCCTTGCCATAGCGCTGGGCGTCGCAGGCAAACACCAGGCCGGGTTGCAGCAAATCCAAGATGTGGCGCAGTTTTTCAAAGTCTTGGCTGATCAGCGAATAAGCGGGTGAGACGGGGCAGTAAGGCACGCCCACATACACGCAGGCCAGCGCCAGCATGGCGTGCTCTAAGCTGTTTTCCGACAAGATGACCACCGGCCGTTCGGGCCCCAAGCCACGTGCGAGCAAGGCTTGGCCAATGCGCCGAGCCCAGTCAACCGCCTGGGCGTAGCTGATGTGTTGCCATTCGCCGCGGGCGCCATCTGGCGTGGCTTGGCGACGGGCAAACAAGGTGCGCTCGGGTGCTTGTGCGGCCCAGTGCAGCAATCGGTCGGTGATGCGCTCAGGGGGCGGCGCGAGCTCGCCCACGCCACGCACATATTGCACACCGCCTGGGGCGTGGCGCACATCCACTTCGGTCACGCCAAAGCGCATGGCGCGGTAGCGGGGGCTGGCCGTGGTGCTCATGCTTTTTGCACCTTGGCCGCACGGCCTTCTAAAAAGTCGCGCACCCGCTGCTTGGCCTCGGGCGCGGCCTGGGTGATGGCCGAGATCATCGCCTCGGTGAACAAGCCATGGTCGGCCGATTGCTCGGCAATCCGCGGCAAGGCATGCATCAAAGCGTAATTGGTCAGCGGGGCATTGGTGGCCACGCGTTGGGCCAGCTCCAGCGCCTTGTCCAAAGCGCTGCCCGTGGGCACCAGGTATTGGGCAAAGCCCAGGCGTTCGCCGTCGGTGGCGTTGTAGACGCGCCCGGTCATCATCATGTCGGTCATGCGCGCCACGCCAATCAGCTTGGGGATGCGCACCGCCCCCGAGCCGCCCACAAAAATACCGCGCGTGCCCTCGGGCAAAGCATAAAACGCGCTCTCATCGGCCACCCGGATGTGACAGGCGCTGGCCAGCTCCAGCCCGCCGCCAACCACCGCGCCGTGCAGTGCGGCAATGACAGGCACGGGGCCAAACTGCATGGCGTCCAAAGCCCGGTGCCAGGTGCGTGAATGCATCATGCCCTGGCCGGCGTCGCGCTCTTGCAACTCGCTCAAGTCCAGGCCGGCGCAAAAATGATCCCCTTCACCGTGCAAGACCGCTGCGCGCACCGTGGGGGGCATGCGGTCAAAGGCATGCTGCAAATCGGCGACGAGCCCATCGTTCAAAGCATTGCGCTTGAGCGGGCGCGTCAGGCGCAGCACCGCCACGGCATCGCGCAGCTCAATGTTCAAGTGGGATGAGGTCATGGGGTGGATCCTGGTTGTCAAAGTCACTTAAATCGATTATGGTTATGTTTTATAACTATTTCAAGCCAAGAAAGAGCGGCAAAACCCCGTGTTTTCCCTAGGAACAAGGCATTGCCCGCACATCAACCACTGGAGAAACCATGGACCACGCCAATCTGATCGCCATCGACATCCACACCCATGCCGAGGTGAGTTGTCGCAACCCCTTTGATAACTATGGCGAAGAATACGACCGCGCCGCAGACAAATTCTTTGGCTCCAATCGCCGACCCACCATCGCAGAGACGGTGGCCTATTACCGCCAGCACAAGCTGGGTTTGGTGATGTTCACCGTGGACAGCGAGTCGCAACTGGGCCGCACCCGCATTCCCAATGAAGAAATTGCCCAGGCCGCGCGCGACAACAGCGACATGATGATCGCCTTTGCCAGCATCGACCCGCACAAGGGCAAGATGGGTGCGCGCGAGGCCGAGCGCTTGATCGAAAAAGAGGGCGTGCGTGGCTTTAAGTTTCACCCCACGGTGCAGGGCTACCACCCTTACGACAAGATGGCATGGCCGATTTACGATGTGATCAACCACCACAAATTGCCGGCCATTTTTCACACCGGCCACAGCGGCATTGGCTCTGGGATGCGCTGTGGTGGCGGCCTGCGGCTGGCCTACAGCAACCCCATGCACCTCGATGATGTGGCCATCGATTGGCCCGATATGCAAATTGTCATGGCCCACCCCAGCTTTCCGTGGCAAGACGAGGCGTTGTCGGTGGCCACGCACAAGCCCAATGTGTGGATCGATCTGTCCGGTTGGAGCCCCAAGTACTTTCCCAAGCAGCTGGTGCAATATGCCAACACGCTGCTCAAAGACCGGGTGTTGTTTGGCAGCGATTACCCCTTGATCACCCCCGAGCGCTGGATGAAAGACTTTGAGGTGGCGGGCTTCAAGCCCGAAGTGATGCCCGGCATTTTGAAGGGCAATGCGGTGCGTTTGTTGGGTTTGTGACAGCCCACGCGCTGGCGCCAGTGGTGTCCACTAAACTTGCTGCATGAAAAGGATGTGTTCATGAGCAACAAGCAAGCTTTACCGGTATTGGTGGCCGGCGGCGGTATCGGTGGTCTGGCAGCAGCACTGGCCCTGGTGCGCCAAGGTTTCAGCGTCAAGGTGTTTGAGCAGTCGCCAGAAATTGGCGAAATTGGCGCAGGCATTCAATTGGGGCCCAACGCCTTCCATGCCTTCGATGCGCTGGGGGTGGGCAAGCAAGCCCGCTCTAAAGCCGTCTACACCGATTACATGGTGATGCACGACGCCATCGATGAGCAGCAGGTGGGCTACATCCCCACGGGCGAAGCTTTTCGCCAGCGCTTTGGCAACCCCTACGCGGTGATCCACCGCGCCGACGCCCACATGGCCTTGTATGACGGCGTCAAGGCCTCAGACCAGGTGTCGTTCTTGACCTCCACCCGGATCGTCCGCACCGAACAAGACGCCGACAGCGTCACGGTGCATGACCAACATGGCAATGCCCACCACGGTCAGGCGCTGATCGGTGCCGATGGCGTCAAGTCGGTGGTGCGCGAGCAGTATGTGGGCGACCCGGCGCGGGTGACCGGCCATGTGGTGTACCGCGCCGTGGTCGAAAAAAGCGAGTTCCCTGTGGACTTGCAATGGAATGCGGCCAGCATTTGGGTCGGCCCCAACTGCCATTTGGTGCACTACCCGCTGCGTGGGGGTGAGCAATACAACGTGGTGGTCACCTTCCACAGCCGCCAAACCGAAGAATGGGGTGTGACCGATGGCAGCCGCGAAGAGGTGCTGAGCTACTTTGAAGGCATTTGTCCCAAGGCGCGCCAGCTCATCGACCTGCCCAAGTCGTGGCGCCGCTGGGCCACGGCCGACCGCGATCCGATTGGCCAATGGTCGTATGGCCGCGTCACCTTGTTGGGCGACGCCGCCCACCCCACCACCCAATACATGGCCCAGGGTGGGTGCATGGCCATGGAAGACGCCGTGACCTTGGGCGAGGCTTTGCGCGTCACCAACAAAGACTGGATTCGCGCCTTTGACCTTTACCAACGCTCGCGCGTGGCGCGCACCGCCCGCATCGTGCTTTCTGCGCGCGAGATGGGGCGCTTGTTCCATGTCAAGGACGTGGAGCGTTTGGTGCGCAACGACCTGTGGCGTGGGCGCACCCCCGAGCGGTTTTACGATGCCCTGGAGTGGTTGTACGGCTGGAATGTGGCCAACTGCCTGGCTGCCCATTGATACACAAGGAGAGACACATGAACGCGATGAACGACCTCGGCAGCTTGGCCGATTTGCCCACCGAATACGTCGAGGCTTTGGCTTCGCACAATTTGGTCCCCCTGTGGCCGAGTTTGCGCGGTGTGTTGCCACCCACCAAGCCCCGGCCCAACACCCGCGCCACGCACTGGGCCTACAAAGACATCAAGCCTTTGTTGTTGCAAGCCGGCGAGTTGACCCCGATCGAAAAAGCCGAGCGCCGCGTGCTGGTCTTGGCCAACCCCGGCCACGGCCTGGACAAAATGCAAGCCAGCGCCGCCATCTACCTGGGCATGCAACTGTTGTTGCCGGGCGAGTGGGCACCTTCGCACCGCCACACCCCCAACGCGGTGCGCATGATTGTCGAAGGCGAGGGCGCTTACACCACCGTGGACGGTGAGAAATGCCCCATGAGCCGGGGCGACCTGATCCTCACCCCCACCGGCTTGTGGCACGAGCATGGTCACGACGGCACCGACCCGGTGGTGTGGTTGGATGTGCTGGACCTGCCCATCATTTACTACCTCGAGACGTCTTATCACGTCAATGGCGACGCCCAAACCACGGTGCCCGGTCGCGGCGACCGCATCCATGCCCATGGCGGCATGGCACCCACCCGCATGTTTGTGCGGGGGAACAAGCCCTATCCGATGCTGCGCTACCCCTGGGACCAAGC
>CAMDLJ010000232.1 GCA_945901665.1 Bordetella parapertussis
ACGAGTTGGAGCGCAGCCTAACCCTCAAAGGGGTGCAATTGTGGTTGGCCGAGGTCAAAGGCCCGGTGATGGACCGCTTGGGGTCAACCGATTTGGGCCAGCGCTTGGCCAGCCGCATTTACCTCAGCACCAACGAAGCGTTCAACGCCTACCAGTGACTTCGGCCAAGGTCCGCGCCATGCGGCTGACGAAACCGGGGAAATGCGCCGGTTCGATCCAGCGCACCACCACCACCGCTTGGTGGGCGGGCTCGATCCACACATAGTTGCCCCCGGCACCGAACATGAATTGGCTTGCCGCACTGGCCCCCGGAAAAGCCTCGCCTTGGGGGTTGAGCCAATTGAGCCAGCCGTAAAAAGGTGCCAGGGCTTGCGGCTGGCGCATGCGCGCCAACCAGGCCGTCGGCACCAGAGAACGCTGTTGACCATCGACTGTCCATTGGCCTTGCTGGAGCACCAGTTGGGCAATGCGCGCTTGGTCCGTGGTGCTGATGCACACCCCGCCCCCCCAGTGGCTGCCCCCAGGCACCGATGCCACGCGCTGTGCGGCCTGGCCTGGGCGGGCGGGCAAGTCCACCCAAGATTGGGCGTATCCCTCCCAGCGAAAGCTTTTGCCGCCGCCGATGGGGTGAAGAATGCTTTGTTCAAACACCTCGGGCAGCGCTTGGCCAAACAAGTGCAACAAGGCCAGCGACAACTGGTTGATGCGAACGTCGTTGTATTCCCAATAGGTGCCCGGGGCTTGCAAGGGCCGGGCATCGCCCTTTTGGCCTTGCACGGGCTTGGGGTCGAGGGCCAATTTGCGGTAGCGGTCGACTTGGTCGGGGATGCCAAAGCAGCTGCCCTCCCATTCGCTGGTTTGGCCCAGCAAGTGGGCCCAGGTGATGGGGCGGTTGTGCTCGCTGTCAAAGCCAATGCCGGGCACCCGCTGGACCACCGGTTCATCCGGGTCGGGCAACAAGCCACGCCCATGGGCCACACCAGCGAGCAAGGCCAAATAGGTTTTGGCCACGCTGAAGGTTTGGTCTGCGCGCTCGGGCTCGCCCCAGGACTGGCGCAGTTCACCACCCACCCAGACTTGCCCCGACACCGGCCCACGCGCGTGCACCGGGCCGTGCAGGCGGTTCCAAGGTGGCGGGTCGTCGTGGTGCACGCCATAGCGCAGCGGTTCTGCATGGGGGTCACGGGTCCAAGCCACCTCGTGGGCTTGGGCATGGGCAATGGCTTCTTGAAAGAGCGTCATGGTGTGTGCGGCATTGGGTCCATCGATGGGGAGCAAATGTACAGCCCCCGATGAGGCCGCAAGGCTTGGGTGAAAATGACCGATCGACACCCACCCCAGCCTGAAGCCAGGTCGCTTGCATGAAAAAAATTTTGGTCATCGTCCCGTTTGCCATGTCTGAGGACAACCGCGAACTTCGCCGCCAGCAATTGGACAGCTTGGCCTTGCCCCCAGGCGTGCAGTTTGAATACCGCTCGGTCAAGGCCGGTCCGGTCAACTATGCCAGCCACCACGATTTTGTGCTGGCCGATGTGTCGATTTTTGAGGCCGGGTGCCTGGCCGAGCAAGAGGGTTTTGACGCCGTGTGCATTGACACCATGAGCGACTCGGGTGTGGCGGCTTTGCGCTCTGTGCTGCGCATTCCTGTAGTGGGCCCGGGCAAGGTGTCCATGCTCACGGCCTTGATGCTGGGCGAGAATTTTTCCATCATCACCATGGCCAGCCGATGGAAGCCACTGTACAAAAAAGCCCTGGACGAGTTGGGCTTGCACCGCCAATGCGTGTCGGTGCGAGCGATTGAAATGCCGGCCGACAACCTGGGCTTGTTGGGCGGAAAAGAAGAATTGGTTTTCCCTTTGCTGGAACAAGCGGCCCTGCGTGCGATCGATGAGGACGGGGCCCAAGTGCTGATTTTGGGCTCAACCACCATGCACCAGGCCCACGCCCATTTGCAGCCGCGCTTGCCGGTGCCCATCATCAACCCAGGCCCATTGAGCTACCAAACGGCCTTGGGCTTGTTGGGCCTGGGCCTGAGCCACAGTGTGCGCGCTTACCCGCCGCCCATGCACCCGCGCCTAGACATGCTGCAGGCGATGCTCAGCGCGGCCCAACAGCAGCAAGCACAACATTCAAAAGGAACACCATGACGCCCGCACAAATGACCGATCTGGTTGAGGCTTACTTTGACGCGGTTGACCGCATGCACCTGGCCGACACACTGGCCTTGTTTGTGCCAGACGCCCAGTTCCACATCCCCACCCATGGCCTGCATTTCAGTGGCCGTGATGGTGAAATCGCTGGCATGTATGAGCGTTTGTTTGCCCGTTACGCCCAGGTTTGGCACGGTGACTTTGTGCATGTGGTGCAAGCGCCCCAGCGCGTTGCCAGCCAGTTCCGGGTGGAAAACACCGGCCACCAAGGCGAGCGTTGGACCAAGCACAACTGCAACTTTTTTCGCTTGCGCGGCGAGCTGTTTGAAGACGTGAGCGTCTACATGGCGGGTGAAAATTCGCTGACCTGATTTCAGGCCCAGGCCCCTTGTGACAAAATGAATGCAATTGTTCACACAGGGATACAAAATGAAATACAAATCTTGCGCTATGGCCCTGGTCTTGGTGTGTGGGGCCTTGGGGGCCCAAGCGCAAACCCACAGCAGCGCGGATAAAAAACGCTTCTTTGAGCTGTCATACGGCTACTCGCCTGCGGGGGACGTGAATACCAAGCCCTTTTCAGTTCCCGCTTTTAACTTAAATAATTTAACTGCCAACGCTCAATATGGGGCCAGTCAGACTTATGCCCTGAACTACGGCTGGCGCCAACCCTATGGCTGGCCGGTGGATGTATCGCTTTGGATCAGCCAAATGCAAACGCCTTTTAATGGGGTCAGCATCGCCAGTTTGAACCAGAGTTTGCCCCTGTCCAAGCGCACCTTGCAAAATACCTATGCCGTGGCAGTGGATCGGGATGTGTGGCGCAACACCGATTGGGTGATGCAAGTGGGCGGCATGCTCGGGCAAATGGATTTGATCGATGCCGACACCAAGGGCACCACCTATGGTTTGTCGGTGGGCGCGCGCTACCAACCCCAAACCCCCTGGTTTGCCAGCGCCAAGCTGCGTTATGTGACGGTGCCCGAGTCCAAGATCAAAGATTACGCCGCAACCTATGCTGTGATGGAAGTGCCCAGCACCAACATGCCCACATTGCACCTGGGTTGGGGCTGGTCGTACTGAGCGTCGTCCCCTGGCCTGAGCGGGTTGCGCAGGTGACGCCGATGGCCCTCGCCCGCGCGAGGGCACCGCTATCATGCGGCCACACCCGACTGAGTCGTCGGCAGGACCACCCCCACCTGAGGCCCACACCATGGACAAGCTCACGCTGAGCATTGCTTTTTCCGACAACGAGCGCACCCGCCCCATCGCCCAAGGGCGGCACCACCCGCAAGGCGTGAACCTGATTCCCACGGTGGTATTTCCTTCCGAGATGTTTTGGCGCCAATTGAAATACCGCGACTTTGATGTGTCGGAGATG
This sequence comes from Bordetella parapertussis, assembly GCA_945901665.1. The sequence goes on from CAMDLJ010000232.1 coordinate 3,532, forward strand.
TCGCTGTCGTCTTTGATCATCGCCACCGCCCGGGGCGACAACAGCTGGGTGGCTTTGCCGATTTACACCTCGCGCAAGTTTTTTCACACCAACATCTTGATCCGTGCCGACAAAGGCATCCAGACCCCGCAAGACCTGCGCGGCAAGCGCGTGGGTGTGCCCGAGTACCAGCAAACCGCCGCGTTGTGGTCGCGCGGTGTGTTGGCGCACGAGTTTGGCGTGCAAGCCCAAGACATTGATTGGTTCATGGAGCGTGCCCCCGAAAAAAGCCACGGCGGCGTCACTGGCTTCAAGCCGCCACCGGGCGTGCGCTTGAACACCATCGACCCCAAGACCAATATCGGTGAGATGCTGCTCAACGACCAGCTCGACGCCACCTTGCTGTACCTGACCAGCCGCAACCTGGTGGACCGCAGCACCATCGATTTGAATGCGCACCCCATCATTCAACCGCTGTTCCCAGACCCACGGGCTGAAGGGCGGCGCTACTTTGCCAAAACAGGCATTTACCCGATCAACCACACGGTGGTCATTAAACGCGATTTGTACGAAAAACACCCTTGGCTGGCGCTCAATTTGTTCCATTGCTTCATGGCGGCCAAAAAAGAAGTGGAGCATGAAGCGGCAGACACCTTGAAAGACTATTTCGACACCGGTTTGATGGACGCCGCTGGGGCAAATGCCATGAAGCTCGACCCCAAGTCCTATGGCATGAAGTCGTCGCGCACGGTGGTCGAAACCATTGCCCGCTATGTGCACGAGCAAGGCCTGACCGACCGCGTGGTTCAGGTTGAAGAAATGTTTGCGCCCTCAACCTTGGAGGTGTGAGCGCCAATCTGCCCCCGTTGGGGGCTTGGGTTTCAGGACGCGCTGGGCAGCGCCTCTTGCGGCGCTTGGGCCAGCATCTGACACCAGTCCGGCCAATCGGCTTGCGCGGGCTCATGGGCCGACATCGCCATCGTGGCTTGGTACAGCGACTGGGCCTGTTCGCTCGACCACACCCGGGTGCACAAAGACATGAATTTGCCGTGCAACTCGGCATCGGTATAGGGTGAGGCGTCGTCGCCGCGGTTCAC
>CAMDLJ010000233.1 GCA_945901665.1 Bordetella parapertussis
GCAGGGGCCAAGCCATGAAAACCATGCGCCGACTGATTTACACCGAGGTGTTGACAGCCGTGGCTTTTGTGACCTTGGCGTTTTTGGGCTTGTTTTTCTTCTTTGACTTGGTCGAAGACCTGCAAAACGTGGCCGGACGCCACTCCCCCAACTACCAACTCAACCATGCCTTGATTTATGTGGCATTGCTGATCCCCATCCATGTTTATGAGTTGATGCCGATCACGGTGCTGATTGGCTGCATTTTTGTCATGGCGCGCATGGCCCAATCGTCAGAGTTCACCATTTTGCGCACCAGTGGCATGGGCCCTGGCCTGGCCTTGCGCCACTTGATGTGGTTGGGCTTGTTGTTTGCTCTATTCACTTTTGTGATGGGCGACCACATCGCACCCTGGTGCGAGCGCGAAGGCCGCTTGCTCAAGTCGCGCTTTGAAGGCGGTGTCTTGCACATTGGCCAAAACGGCGCTTGGCTCAAAGAAAAGCAAAAGTACAGCCAGTTTGCCGTCAACGTGGGCGCCATCAATGGCGAAGGCCAAATGCGCGACATTCGGCTCTATGAGTTTTCCCCGAACGGGCGCTTGATATCGCACACCTTGGCGCAAAAGGGCCGCATTGCCACCACCGGCGGCTGGGTTTTGAGCGGCGTTGAACGCAGTGAGTTCGGCCCCAGCCAACAGGCCCCCAAACCCTTGGCACAAAGTCAATTGACGGAAATGACCTGGCCCTCAGACATCAGCCAAGACATGGTCACAGTGGCCTTGATCAAGCCCGAGCGCATGGGCATTTGGGACTTGTTCCACTACGTGCGCCATTTGGAAAACAACGCGCAAACTGCGCAGCTGTATGAAATAGAGTTTTGGAAAAAGGTTTTCTACCCCTTGAGTTGTTTGGTCATGGTGGTGCTGGCCTTGCCCTTTGCCTACCTGCACATGCGCAATGTCAACATTGCCACCTATGTGTTCATTGGGGTGATGTTTGGGGTGAGCTTTTTCTTGCTCAACAACATGTTTGGCCACATCGGTAACCTCAAGCAATGGACCCCCTGGTTGGCGGCCGCCTTGCCGGGCATGCTGTATTCCCTGATGTCGCTGGGCGCATTCGCCTGGCTGGTGCTGCGCCAATGACCGCCATCGTTTTATTTGCCCATGGTTCACGCGACCCGGCTTGGCAGCGTCCGATGCTCGCCGTGGCCCAACGCATCCGCGACCAAGTCCCCCAGATGTGGGTGGCTAGTGCCTACCTGGAGCTGACCGAACCCAGCCTGCCACAGGCCGTGACCCAAGCGGTCACGCTGGGGCATGTGCACATCCGGGTGTTGCCCATGTTTTTGGGGGTGGGCAAGCATGTGCGTGAAGACCTGCCCATTTTGATGGCGCAGTTGCAACGTGACCATCCACATGTGCGGTTCGATTTGCAACCGGCGGTGGGCGAGCAGTCTGCGGTGCTCGATGCCCTGGCCGAGGCCGCCACCATCGACTTGCCCTTGCACCCAGCCCCTGGTCAGCCAGACAAAGGGCCACCATGAACCTGCACCAATTCAAATTTGTCCAAGAGGCGGTGCGCCGCAACCTGAACCTGACCGAAGCGGCCAAGGCCTTGCACACCTCGCAGCCCGGGGTGTCCAAAGCCATTTTGGAGCTGGAGCAAGAGCTCGGCATCGACATCTTCACCCGACACGGCAAACGCCTCAAACGCGTCACCGAACCGGGTCAGCAAGTGCTGCACAGCATTGAGCGCATTTTGGCCGAAGTCAGCAACCTCAAACGCATTGGCGAGCAATACAGCCAACAAGACCGGGGCACCCTGTCCATCGCCGCCACCCACACCCAGGCACGTTATGTTTTGCCCAAGCCGGTGGCCCAGTTGCGCACCACCTACCCGCTGGTGAATGTCAGCATGCACCAAGGCGCGCCCGGTCAAGTGGCCCAAATGGTGCTGGACGAAGTGGCCGAGTTGGGCATGGCCACCGAGTCCTTGGCCGATTACCCCGATTTGGTCACCCTGCCCTGTTACACCTGGGAGCATGTGTTGGTGCTGCCCCTGGACCACCCCTTGGTGAACCAACCCCTGAACTTGGCCGCCTTGGCCGCGCAACCCTTGGTCACCTATCACCCGTCTTTCACTGGGCGCACCCGCATTGACAATGCCTTTGCCAAAGCCCATTTGCAGCCGCGCGTGGCCCTGGAAGCGATTGACTCGGATGTGATCAAAACCTACGTCCGACTGGGCATGGGCGTGGGCATCGTGGCCGAAATGGCCATGAACGAAAAAAACGAAGAAGACCTGGTCTCGCGACCCTTGGGCCATTTGCTCGGCCACAATGTGGCCCGTGTGGCGTTCAAACGTGGCGCTTATTTGCGCAATTTTGTGTACGAGTTTGCCCAGATGCTCAGCCCCGAATTGACCCAACAAACCCTGCAAGCGGCCATGCAATCGCCTTGGATGGCAACACCTGGCAACCCCACTTGACCACCGTTTTTCAACATGACACCCATTCTTGAGACCAAACTGCCCAACGTCGGCACCACCATCTTCACCGTGATGTCTGCCCTGGCCACAGAGCACAAAGCGGTTAATTTGGGCCAAGGTTTTCCAGATTTTGGCTGCGACCCGGCCTTGATCGATGCGGTCAGCGACGCGATGCGCGAAGGCCTGAACCAATACCCCTCCATGTTGGGTGTGCTGGAGTTGCGCCAAGCCATCGCCCAAAAAGTTCAAACCCTGTACCAAAAGTCATACGACCCGGCCACAGAAATCACCGTCACCGCAGGTGCCACCCAGGCCATCATCAATGCCATTTTGGCGGTGGTGCGCGCGGGTGACGAGGTGATCGTGCTCGAGCCCTGTTACGACAGCTACATCCCCAACATCGAATTGGCCGGCGGCACCGTGGTGCGCGTGCCGCTCACCCCAGGGAGCTTTCGCCCCGACTTTGACCGCATCAGCGCCGCCATCACCCCGCGCACCCGCGCCATCTTGATCAACTCACCGCACAACCCCAGCGCCACGGTCTGGAGCGATGCCGACATGCTGCGATTGCAAGAAATCTTGACCCCCACCCAGGTGCTGCTGATCAGCGACGAGGTGTACGAGCACATGGTCTACGCCCCCTTGGTGCACCGCAGCGCCGCCTCTTACCCGGGCTTGGCCGAGCGCGCTTTCATCATCTCCAGCTTTGGCAAAACCTACCACGTGACCGGCTGGAAGGTGGCTTATTGCGCCGCCCCGCCCAGCCTCACCGCCGAGTTTCGCAAGGTGCACCAATTCAATGTGTTCACCGTCAACACGCCCGTGCAACATGGTTTGGCGCGCTTCATGGCCAACACCGAACCCTATATGGGCCTGCCCGCTTTTTACGCCCGCAAGCGCGATTTGTTTCGCGCCGGCTTGGCAAGCACCGCCTTCAAATTGCTGCCCAGCGAGGGCAGTTATTTCCAGTGCGTGCGCATTGACGAGCTCAAGGTCGCTGAAAAAAGCCTCAGCGAGAGTGACTTTTGCCTGTGGCTGACGCGCGAAGTGGGCGTGGCCGCCATTCCCATGTCGGCTTTTTATGCCGACGGCTTGGACCAACGGGTGATCCGTTTTTGCTTTGCCAAAAAAGACGAGACCTTGAACCTGGCCTTGGAGCGCTTGGCCCGTCTTTGAGCTGGGCTTTGCACTGCGCTTGAACAGGCTCAGTGGTTGAGCTGGGCCCAGGCCTTGTCCAAGCGCTTGGTGCTCACCGGTTGCGGGGTGCGCAACTCCTGGGCAAAAAAGCTCACCCGCAGCTCCTCGAGCAGCCAGCGAAACTCCAGCATGCGCTCGTCCGCCACCCCTTTGCGTTCGGCCACCAAGCGCCAATAGCGTTGCTCTTGAGGCCGCAACTCGCCCAAGCGTTGGGCGTCTCGGGCCGGGTCGGCGCGCCATTTGTCCAGCCGCAACACCACCGCTTTGAGGTAGCGGGCAAAGTGCTGTAGCTGCGGCCAGGGCGTGGACACAGCAAAATTTTTCGGCATCAAGCGCTGCAATTGCTGGGCGCAGTCGGCCGTGGCCTCAGGGGCGTTTTTGGTGTCTTTGATCTTGCGCACCGCCAAGGCGTATTCGACCAACACCGTGGCCACCAAGCGCGCCACCTCTTGGGCGATCAAGGTCAGGCGGCCTCGCCCATCGGCCAGCCGCCGCTGAAAAGCGGCTTCATCGCTGGGCAAGGGATTGAGCAAAAAAGCCCGGTCCAAGGCCACATCCAAAATTTGACCGCGCAGTTCTTCCACAGAGCCCAGGGGCATGTAGGCCACGGCCATTTTTTGTAAATCGGGGATGTTTTTTTCCAAGTATTTGAGCGCGTCTTTGATTTGCAAGGCAAACAAACGCCGCAAGCCCGCACGGTGTTTGGCGGCGGCCATTTCGGGCTCATCAAACACCTCGATGCAGACACCGTCACCCGCATCGACCAATGCGGGAAAGCCCACCAGCACCTGCCCAGACTTGCGAATCTCCATCAGTTCGGGCAACTCGCCAAAAGCCCATGAAGTGAACTTTTGATCGGTGGCCACGGCCCCGTTGGCCTGGCCGGCGCCAGGTTTGGCGCGAGGCTGCTGGTGGCTTGGCCCCGATGTGGCGTCCGACGC
>CAMDLJ010000234.1 GCA_945901665.1 Bordetella parapertussis
TGGCTGGACACTTCCAAATGCTCGGGCGCAATGCGGTTGCTGATGTCACACGCCTCTTGCATGCTGCGGGTTTGAATGAGCGCACCACGGCCATTCAGCGAGGCCAAGATGATGTCTTTGCGCGGCATCTCGGGCAGCAGTTTGTCAATGGACGCTTGCACCGCGTCTATGTAGGCGGCGTCTGGGCACAGCAGAATGCTTTGCGCCAACTCATCGTGCTCGGCCTGTGAAAAGAGGTCCATGGCCACCCAGTCTGCGGGGGTGGTGCCATCGGCCAAGACCAAAATCTCAGAAGGCCCCGCGATCATGTCGATGCCCACCGTGCCAAACACGCGGCGTTTGGCCGCTGCCACATAGGCGTTGCCCGGGCCGGTGATTTTGTCCACCGCAGGGATGGTTGCGGTGCCATAGGCCAGGGCCGCCACCGCCTGCGCGCCGCCAATGGTGAAGGCACGGGTGACACCCGCCACAAAGGCAGCCGCCAGCACCAAGGGGTTTTTTTCGCCCCGCGCAGCACCTGCGGCGCTGCGGTCTTTGGCAGGTGTAGGCACCACCATGATGATTTCGCCCACACCTGCCACATGGGCTGGGATGGCGTTCATCAACACACTCGATGGATAAGCCGCTTTGCCACCCGGCACATAAATGCCCACGCGGTCTAAGGGCGTGACTTTTTGGCCCAACAAGGTGCCGTCGGCGTCGCGGTATTGCCAGCTCTCGCCCGAGGCTATTTTCTGCGCCTCGTGGTAAGAGCGCACCCGCGCGGCGGCGTCTTGCAAGGCTTGTTGCTGAACCTTGGGCAAGCCCTCAAAGGCTGCTTTGAGCTCGGCTTGGGTCAATTCCAGCGCGGCCATGTGGGTGGCCTTTAAACCGTCAAAGCGCTCGGTGTATTCGAGCACCGCCGCGTCACCCCGCGCTTTCACATCGGCCAAGATGTCGGCCACACGCTGCTCAATGGCGTTGTCGGTGTCGGCCGACCAATGCAAGCGCTGTTGAAACAAAGTTTCAAAATCGACTTGGGCGGTGGACAGGCGCAGTGGGCGGGCGTTCATGGGGTGGGGGATCAAAAAGTCAGGGGCGATGGTGCTGGTCAGTGGGCTTGAGGCATCGTGCGCGCTGTGTCACACGGCCTTGCGCGCGGCAACGGCTTGGGCAAACGCATCAATCAACGGACGGATGTGGGCCATCTTGAGTTTCAGCGAGGCCTGGTTGACCACCAAACGCGAGCTGATGTCCATGATGTGCTCGACCTCGACCAATTGGTTGGCCTTGAGGGTGCTGCCGGTGGACACCAAGTCCACAATTGCGTCGGCCAAGCCGGTGAGGGGCGCCAACTCCATGCTGCCGTAGAGCTTGATGAGGTCCACGTGCACGCCTTTTTGGGCAAAAAACTGGCGCGCAATGGCGGTGTATTTGGTGGCCACGCGCAAGCGTGAGCCTTGTTTGACGGCTTGGGCATAGTCAAACCCTTGGCGCACGGCCACGCTCATGCGGCAGCGTGCGATTTGCAAATCCAGGGGCTGGTACATGCCCTCGCCGCCGTGCTCGATCAAGGTGTCCAAGCCCACCACGCCCATGTCGGCCCCACCGTAACTGACGTAGGTGGGCACATCGGTGGCACGCACCAACACCACCCGCACATGGGCTTGGTTGGTGGCCAAGATGAGCTTGCGCGAGGTGTCCGGGTCTTCCGACACCTGTATCCCAGCGGCTTGCAAAAAGGGCATGGTTTCTTCAAAGATGCGGCCTTTGGGCAAGGCGAGGGTGACGGTCATTGGATTCTTTCAATGTCTGCACCCAAGGTGCGCAGTTTGTCTTCCATGCGGTCATAGCCGCGGTCCAAATGGTAAATGCGATCGACCACGGTTTCGCCATCGGCCACCAAGCCCGCGATCACCAAACTGGCCGAGGCGCGCAAGTCGGTGGCCATCACCGTGGCACCAGAAAGCTGCTTGACGCCTTCGACCAAGGCCACCTTGCCCTCAATTTGGATGTGTGCGCCCAAGCGGACCAACTCGTTGACGTGCATGAAGCGGTTTTCGAAAATGGTTTCGGTCACCTTGCTGGCCCCTCGGGCAACTGCATTGAGCGTCATGAACTGCGCTTGCATGTCGGTGGGAAAGCCCGGGTATTCTGTAGTGCGAAAGTGCTGGGCCTTCAGGTACTGATGGGCCGGCGCTGTGGCGCGCACCCGCAAGCCGCCGGGCACGTCTTCAATGACCACGCCCGCGTCGCGCAATTTGTCAATCACCGCTTCCAGGTGGTCCCCACGCGCATGGTGCAGCAGCACATCACCACCAGCGGCAGCCACGGCGCACAAAAAGGTACCCGCTTCAATTCTGTCGGCCACCACTTTGTGCGTGGCACCGTGCAATTGGTCCACGCCTTGGATGTGGATGCGGCTGGTGCCATGGCCCTCAATCTTTGCGCCCATGGCGATGAGCAACTCTGCCAAGTCAGGAATTTCGGGTTCTTGAGCGGCGTTTTCCAGCACCGTTTCACCCTCGGCCAAACACGCGGCCATGAGGAAGTTTTCGGTGCCCGTCACCGTGATCATGTCGGTCGCGATGCGCGCCCCGCGCAAGCGCGTGCGCCCTGGTGGCAGCTTGGCCAACATGTAGCCGTGCTCGACATCGATCACCGCGCCCATGGCCTGCAAACCCTTGATGTGCTGGTCCACAGGCCGCGACCCGATGGCGCAACCGCCGGGCAAAGACACTTTGGCGTGGCCGCAGCGCGCCATCAAAGGGCCCAGAGCCAGCACCGAAGCGCGCATGGTTTTCACCAAATCGTAAGGGGCTTGGGGGTTGTTCAAGGTGGCGGCGTTCAAGGTGACCGAACCGTCCTCGCCACGCTCTGCGCTCACCCCCATGTTGCGGATCAAGCGCAGCATGGTGGCCACATCTTGCAAGCGTGGCACGTTGAGCAATGTCAAGGGTTGGGCCGTCAACAAGGCGGCACACAGCTCGGGCAAGGCGGCGTTTTTGGCCCCTGAAATGGGGATTTCGCCGTTCAAGTGCCGACCGCCTCGGATGCGCAATTTGTCCATATGGGGCTTTGTGATGGCTGTGGATCAGGCCTGGCTGGCCCATTCGCTGGGGGTGTAGGTTTTCATGGACAAGGCGTGGACCTCATCGGTTTGCATTTTTTGGCCCAAGGTGGCGTACACCTTTTGGTGGCGCTGAATCAAGCGCAGGCCCTCAAATTGGGTGGACACGATGGTGGCGTACCAATGGCGGCCATCGCCCTCGACACTGAGGTGTTGGCAGGGCAATTGGCTGGCGATGATGGTTTCGAGTTGATCGGCTGTCATGGGTTTATCCGCGAATTTTGAAACCGATGCGCAACAGGTGCAAGGCCGTGGCACTGATCAGCACCGTGCAACTGCCCACCACGGCCAAGCTGAGCCAAGGCGAGACGTCGCTGACACCAAAAAAGCCATAGCGAAAGCCATCGATCATGTAAAAGAAGGGGTTGAAATGGCTGAGTGTTTGCCAAAACGGGGGGAGCGAGTGGATGGAATAAAACACGCCACTCAAAAAGGTCATGGGCATGATGATGAAGTTTTGAAAAGCGGCCATTTGGTCAAACTTCTCGGCCCACAAACCCGCAATCACCCCCATGGAGCCCAGCATGGTGGCCCCCATGATGGCAAACAACACAATCCACTGGGGGGCGACAAATGACAACGGCGTGAACCAACCGGTGACCACAAACACGCCCAAGCCGACGGCCAAACCGCGCACCACCGACGAGCCCACATAGGCCAAAAACCAGCTCCAGTGGTTCAACGGGGTAAGCAACAAAAACACCAAGTTGCCCATCATCTTGCTTTGGATCAGCGACGAGGAGCTGTTGGCAAAGGCGTTTTGCAACACACTCATCATGACCAAGCCAGGCAGCAAAAAGGCCGTGTAGGTGATTTGGTCATACACCTTGACCCGGTCTTCGAGCACATGGCCAAAGATCAACAGGTACAGCATCGCGGTCATCACGGGGGCAGCCACCGTTTGGAAGCCGACCTTCCAAAAGCGCAGGATTTCTTTGTAAAACAGGGCTTGCCAACCGGTCATGGCGCCACCTCTGCAGCGGCGTCGCTGGGGGTCTGGGCGTCCTCGCCCATGACTTGCAAGAACACGTCCTCCAAGTCAGCCTTGCGGATTTCCACATCCTCGGCGACCAGCCCCGCTTGTCGAACCGCCGCCAGGTAATGCTCGATGTCTGCGGCGTTGTGGGCTGGAAACTGCACGATGCGCCCCGTGACGCGGGCGCGTTGGGCCAGCTCTGGGGGCAGTTGGGCGTCGAGTTTGAAGCGCAGCACATTGCTGGAGGCGGCTTTGAGCAGCTCGCTGGTGAGCGCCAGGGCCACCACCCGCCCTTGCTTGAGCATGGCCAAACGGCCACACAAGGCCTCGGCCTCTTCCAAATAATGGGTGGTCAACAGCACCGTGTGGCCTTCGCGATTCAAGCGGGCAATGAACTGCCACAGGGTTTGGCGCAATTCCACATCCACCCCAGCGGTGGGCTCGTCGAGCACGATCACCGGGGGCTTGTGCACCAAGGCCTGGGCCACCAGCACGCGCCGCTT
>CAMDLJ010000235.1 GCA_945901665.1 Bordetella parapertussis
GGTGAACCGGCTGCCACCCGTCCGATCAAGGGCAATGCCAATTGGGCCAAGCCTTCCAGTGGCAAATTGAATTGTTTGCTCCTGACTTGATTGATGGATCGCATGGTGGACTCTTTGAGCCGAATGCCGCGGGATGTGCCGCTCACCAGGTCGATCACGCCCTTGCGGGCCAAGGCCTTGAGGTGCTCTTCTGCCGCATTGGCCGACTTGAATCCCAGTTCGTTGGCAATTTCAGCCCGCGTGGGTGGGGACCCCTTGCGCTCGATCGTGATTTGGATCAAAGACAATATTTGCTGTTGCCGGTCGGTGAGTTTGGGGGTTTCATTCATGTCGGGTCTCCTGCACAAGGGTTGATGGGCGTCCGTTGACTGTCTGAATATCCAGTAACTGTATTTTTAACCAGTTTTTAAGAGATTGCAAGCGCCATGGCTGAAAAAAGATCAAAAGTTGTTGTTTTGGGCACGGGCGGGACGATTGCCGGTTGGGCGCCTGACCCCACACAAGGGCGTCAATACCAAGCCGCAGAACTCACCGCAGCTGATTTGGTTCAGGGGCTGGGAATGGGGCAGGGCCACATCGTCACCGAAGAAGTGGCCCGCATTGACAGCAAGGACATGGACTGGTCCGTATGGCTGAGGCTGGTGACGCGTTTACAACACTGGTTGGATCAAGAAGACGTGCAGGGGGTTGTGGTGACCCACGGGACCGATACCTTGGAAGAAACCGCAATCTTGCTGCACACCTTGTTCAGCGGCACCAAAACCGTGGTCATCACCGGAGCGATGCGGGCCGCGAATGTTCCAGAGCCCGACGGGCCCGTCAACTTGCGCCATGCCTTGACGCTGGCGAGTGCGCCGGGTTCGGCGGGTGTGGTGTGCGTTTTTGCAGGCCAGGTGCATTGCGCAGCCAGCTTGACCAAAAACGATTGCGAAGCACTGAATGCGTTTTCCTCAGCGGCGCCGTTCTCCCTGGACATGGCATTGGAAGACGTGAATGCCCTCGAAAAACGCTTTTCATATCAAGCCACCCCCCAAGTGGCTTTATCAGCCAAGGCCTTAGAAAACGTGCAAACCTGGCCCCGGGTGGAGTTGGTTTTCAACCATGCAGGTCAAGATGGTGCCTTGGTCACAGAGGCACTGAAAAGCAAAACCCCGCCGGGGGGGTGGGTGGTGGCGGGCACCGGAAACGGCACGATGAGCCAGGGACTGGAGGCGGCCTTGGCTTTGGCCCAAGAGCGCGGCGCGTGGGTTTGGCGCACCACACGCTGTGCCAAAGGCCAGGTGCAAGCCCAAGCCGGTGAGCGGTTTCAGGTCACCCCAGGGCTCAATCCATTTCAAGCACGTGTGGTGCTCACCTTGGCCTTGGTGGCCCAACAAGTCAACTTGACAGCGCTTGGAAAGCCCGAGATTTGATTTCTTCGACTTGACCCACGCCGCTGATGGCGCTGTAGCGGGGCGCGTGGTCCGCATCTGACTTGGCCCAATTGGCGTAATACTCCACCAAAGGACGGGTTTGCGCCGCATAGACGTCCAAGCGTTTGCGAACAGTTTCCTCTTTATCGTCGTCGCGCTGAATCAGGGCTTCTCCGGTGACATCGTCAACCCCAGCGACATTGGGCGGATTGAAATGGATGTGATAGGTGCGCCCGCTGGCGACGTGCACCCGACGCCCGCTCATGCGCTCGATGATGGCATCAAAGGGCACATCGATTTCGAGCACGTGGTCCAGATGGACGCCCGCCAGCTTCATTGCATCGGCTTGCGGAATGGTGCGGGGAAAGCCGTCAAACAAAAACCCATTGGCGCAATCGGCTTGTGCAATGCGTTCTTTGACCAAGCCAATGATGATGTCATCACTCACCAAACCGCCCGAGTCCATGACTTTTTTGGCCGCCAATCCCATGGCAGTGCCTGCTTTGACGGCAGCACGAAGCATGTCACCCGTGGAAATTTGGGGAATACCAAACTTTTCGCAAATGAAAGTGGCCTGGGTGCCTTTGCCTGCACCCGGTGCGCCTAAAAGGATGAGTCTCATGTCTTTCCTCTGATTCTTATGGGTTCCAACGATGGGCGAATGCCCAAAGACGACCGGATCTGCATTTTGCACAATACCATGCAAGCGGTGTAAAAGGCTTACAAAAGACCTGCAAAGTGGCGCCTGACACGCTCCAAATCCTCTGGCGTGTCCACACCTGGGCCGGGCGTCTCGGGCGAGACATGCACCGCGATTTTGTGGCCGTGCCACAGCACCCTGAGTTGCTCTAACGATTCCATGGCCTCCAGGGGCGAGTGGGTCAGGCTGGGAAATGCGCGCAAAAATGAAGCCCGGTATCCATAAATACCCACATGCCTCAAGGTCTCCAGCGGTGGTGCCAATGTGGCACGGGCCGCGTCACGCCAAAAAGGAATGGTCGAACGGCTGAAGTACAAAGCGGTATTGAAGCGATCCAGCACCACTTTGACCACATTGGGGTTGACCAATTCTTGCGGGTCGGTGATGGCATGGGCCACGGTGCTCATGCTGCAGTCGTCTCGATCAGCGAGCAAATGGGCCACAGCGTTGATGACTTGCGGCTCGATCAGGGGCTCATCGCCTTGGACATTGACCACCAGATCAGAATCACCCAAACCCAAGATTTCACAGGCTTGGGCCAGGCGGTCGCTGCCCGAGATGTGGTCGGATCGGGTCAAAAGGGCTGGAATGTGGTGCGACTGGCAGGCTTGGACGATGCGCTCATCGTCAGCGGCCACCACCACCGATGCGGCCAGACTCATCTGGGCCCTTTGCGCAACCCGCACCACCATGGGCAGGCCTGCAATGTCGGCCAGTGGCTTGTTGGCCAAGCGGGTGGAGGCCATCCTGGCAGGGATCAACACGGTGAACGAAGTCTGCCCCACTCAGCGCTCGCATTCTTCGTCGCTCAGGGTCCGGGCTTCAGTTTCCAACATGATGGGGATGCCGTCCCTCACGGGGTAGGCCAGGCGGGCGCTGCGCGAGAACAATTCCTGGCGCTCACGAACATATTCCAACGGGCCTTTGGTGACCGGGCAGACCAGCAATTCAAGCAATTTGGTTTCCATGTCGGGATGATATCCGCAGGGCCAACGCCTGATCGATTTGGGGCCACCAAAGCTCCAAACCTTGCAGCTCCAATGGGACAGCCCAGACCTGGGGAAAGCGAGCCCACAATTTCACCGCGTCTTTTTCCGTGCAAAACCAGTCGCCATCGGCCACGTCGGGGTTGAATCCGATCAGGGGGTCATGGTCGGGCCACACTTGGGTCACCGCCAATTTCAAACCTTGGGCGCGCAAACCGTCAAAAAACAGATGCGGTTTGGCGATGGCCGCCAACGCATTGACTGAGCTGTTTTTCCATTCGCTCAAAGGTCGACGCTGGCCGTTGGCCCCAACTGCGCAGGGCGTCAATTGGCGCCGCACCCTGATCAGATCCAGGTTGGGCAATGGGTGAGAGCCCAAATTCCAAACGCTGATGGAGGGGTCTGCCGGGCGCGGCCATGTTTCGCGCAGCGGTCCTGCGGGCAACAGCCACCCATTGCCAAAACCGCGTTCATCAAACACGCAAATTTCAATGTCCCTGTGCAGGCCAACATTTTGAAGGCCGTCATCGCTGATCAACACTTGCGTTTGGGGGTATGCGGCCAGCAAGGCCTGGCAGCAAGCCGCGCGGTCTGCGCCGACGAAAACGGGCACCTGGCAGCGGCGCCAAACCAGCAGCGGCTCATCGCCCACCTCATTGAATGAGCTGCGTTCATTCACGGCGGTGATTTTTGTGGATTCGCGCCCAAAACCGCGCGCCACCACCCCCACCGAAATGCCCTGTGACTGCCAGTGCATCGCCAAAGCCATGACCAGCGGTGTTTTACCGGCGCCGCCCACCATCACATTGCCCACGACCACGACTGGAACGCCGGGGCTGATGGGCGGCTGGTAGCGGCGGCGCCAACGTTTCCAAAACACCACCAGCCATGTCAAACCACTCAGGGGCCAAACAACAGCACTGGCCCAGTTGCGCGTTTGCCACTGGCGCATCACCCATGCTTGCCAGGGATAGGGCATTTAGCGCGCAGCCCCAGCATGCGGTGACTTGGCCACAAAGGTGATGGCATTGATGCCACTGGCTTTGCCAGCCTCCATCACCGAAATCACCGATTGGTGCGGTGCCATGGCGTCGGCGCTGATCACCAACATCGGCTTGTCCATGCCCACGGCGGCTTGGGACAAGGCCTGGGTCAATGCCTTGACACCGCGCTGCGGCAATGGTTGCTTGTTCACCGCATATTGGCCGTCACTGGTCACGGACACCAGGATTTCTTGGGGGTGTTCTTTTTGGACATCCGCATTCGCACTGGGCAGGTTCAACTGCACTTCGGTGTACTTGTTATAGGTGCTGGATAACATCAAAAAAATCAATATCACCAACAAAACGTCGATGAAAGCAATTAAATTGATTTCAGGCTCGATGGCGTGTTGGGTGCGAAATTTCATAGGTTCAGAGCCAATCAGCGCAAGGAGGACCGCAGCTTGAACAAATGGCGCAACCAGCGCTGCGCAGC
>CAMDLJ010000236.1 GCA_945901665.1 Bordetella parapertussis
ATCTGCCGGCCTTCCAATTTGGGGAATTGCTCGACCACGATCAGGTCGGCCAACTCCTCGCGAATTCTTTGCAACAAGGCCATCCCGATTTCTTGGTGCGTGATTTCTCTGCCCCTGAATCGCAATGTGATCTTGCACTTATCGCCCTCCGCCAAAAACCGCTTGATGTTGCGCAACTTGATGTTGTAGTCACCGTCATCGGTACCCGGCCTGAACTTGATCTCTTTGACTTCAATGATCTTTTGCTTGGACTTGGCTTCGGCGGCCTTCTTTTGCTCTTGGTACTTGAACTTCCCGTAATCCATCAAACGACAGACCGGGGGTACCGCGGTAGAAGCAATTTCGACCAAGTCAACATCAAGGTCTCCCGCCATGCGCAAGGCCTCCATCAGACTCACAATCCCCAGGGGTTCGTTGTCGGGCCCACTCAAGCGGACTTCGGGTGCCATGATTTCCCGGTTCAACCGGTGCTTGCGCTCTTCGCGATGGCGGCGATCTCTGAATTCAGTAGCGATGGTTCATGTCCTTTATTAAAAACCGTTTGTTAAAAACAAACGGCACACAACCGCCAAGTGCAACACACCCAGTCGCTATTTCAAAGAAATCAGCTTTTGAGGGCGATGTCATTGGAGATCATTTGTACAAATGCATCCAAGGACATCACACCGAGGTCTTTGTTCCCTCGGGCGCGCACTGCAACGGCACCGGCTGTTTTCTCCTTGTCTCCAACGACCAGGATGTATGGCAGCTTTTGCATTGAATGCTCACGTATTTTATAGGTAATTTTCTCATTTCGCAGATCTGAGTCCACCCTAAAGCCTTGATTTTTCAACCTTTTAACGACACTTTCGACGTAATCGGCCTGGCCATCGGTGATATTGAGCACACTGACTTGAACGGGCGCGAGCCAAACAGGCAGCGCACCTGCGTGTTCTTCTATCAAAATGCCTATGAACCGCTCCAGGCTTCCAACGATGGCTCGGTGCAACATGATGGGTCGATGCCGACCGCCGTCTTCGGCCACAAATTCAGCGTCCAACCGCTCTGGCATGTTGGGGTCAACCTGTATCGTTCCACATTGCCACTCTCGTCCCAGGGCATCCTTAAGGGTGTATTCGATTTTGGGGCCATAAAAAGCACCCTCGCCAGGCAGGTACTCAAAATCACAACCGGAAGCCTTCAACCCTTGCGCGAGGGCGTGCTCCGCTCGGTCCCAACTCTCTTCGCTGCCAATGCGCTTTTCGGGGCGGGTCGATAAGCGATAAAGAATTTTGGTGAAGCCAAAGTCTTTATAGACCTTTTGCAACAAGGTGGTGAAGGCCATCACCTCAGGCTGAATTTGTGCCTCGGTACAGAAAATATGCCCATCGTCTTGGGTAAAGGCACGAACACGCATGATGCCGTGCAAGCCGCCGGTGGGCTCATTTCGATGACATTGGCCAAATTCACCAAAACGCAATGGCAAGTCGCGGTAACTTTTGATCCCTTGCTTGAAAATCAAAATGTGACCTGGGCAATTCATCGGCTTCAGGGCATAGTCGCGCTTCTCCGATTCGGTCACAAACATGTTTTCACGGTACTTGTCCCAGTGCCCTGTTTTCTCCCACAGGTGCTGGTCCAGGATCTGCGGCCCCTTGACTTCAAGATAACCGTTGTCGCGATAGACGTGGCGCATGTATTGCTCAACCTCTTGCCACAAAACCCAGCCCTTGGGATGCCAAAAAACTGTCCCTGGCGAGTGCTCATCGATGTGGAAAAAATCAAGCTCGCGCCCCAGCTTTCTGTGGTCTCGCTTTTCAGCCTCTTCCAACATGGTGAGGTATTGCTGAAGGTCTTCTTTGCTGGCCCAAGCCGTTCCATAAATGCGCTGAAGCATTTCATTGCGGTGATCTCCACGCCAATAAGCGCCAGCCACCTTCATCAATTTAAAGTGTTTGAGTTTGCCCGTATTGGGCACATGTGGGCCGCGACACAAGTCCTCAAATTCACCTTCGCGATACAAGCTCACATCTTCTTGGGCAGGAATGCTGGCAATGATTTCCGCCTTGTAGTGCTCCCCCATGGACTTGAAGTGGGCCACAGCCGCATCGCGCGGCAAAACACGGCGAACAATGGGTTGGTCCAAATGGGCCAACTCAGTCATTTTCTTTTCGATCGCGACCAAGTCCTCTGGGGTGAATGGCCGTTGATAAGAAAAATCATAATAAAACCCGTTTTCAATCACAGGCCCAATGGTGACCTGCGCATCTGGAAAAAGAGCTTTGACCGCATACGCCAACAAGTGGGCCGTTGAATGCCGGATCACCTCCAAACCATCCGCATCTTTGGCGGTCAGAATGGACAAGCGAACGTCACCTTCAATCAAATAACTGGTATCCACCAACTGGCCATCGACTTTCGCGGCCAAGGCCGCCTTGGCCAATCCAGCGCCAATGGAGGCCGCCACATCGGCCACCGTCACTGGCGAAGCAAAATTGCGGGTAGAGCCATCAGGCAGGGAAACTTGGGGCATGGGCAACTCGGTGAAGTATTTGTCGATTCAACAAAAAACAAGCGCGGCATAGACCGCGCTAAGGGCTTGATTTTCCCATAAAAAAAGCCCGCGAACGGGCTTTTTCATTCACACCCTGTAACCCGGGCGCTGAAGCAGAATTCAGTGAAACTGCTCTTCTTCGGTGGAGCCTGTTAAGGCCGTCACGCTGGACTTGCCGCCTTGGATCACCGTGGTGACATCATCAAAGTAACCGGTTCCCACTTCTTGCTGGTGGGAGACAAAGGAGTAGCCCCGGTCACGGGCCGCAAACTCAGGCTCTTGAACCTTCTCCACATAGGCAGACATCCCACGCTGGGCGTAGTCCTGAGCCAGGTCAAACATGTTGAACCACATGGAGTGGATGCCTGCCAAGGTGATAAATTGGTATTTGTAACCCATGGCGCCAAGCTCGCGCTGGAACTTGGCAATCGTGGCATCGTCCAGGTTCTTTCTCCAATTGAAAGAGGGGGAGCAGTTATAGGCCAACATTTTGCCTGGGTGAACCTTGTGCACCGCTTCGGCAAATTTGCGCGCGAACTCCAGGTCTGGCGTACCCGTCTCGCACCACACCAAATCGGCATAGTGGGCATATGCGACAGCACGTGAAATGGCCTGGTCCATGCCCTTGCGGGTTTTGTAAAAACCTTCTGCCGTGCGCTCACCCGTGATGAATGGCTTGTCGTTTTCATCGTAATCGCTGGTCAACAAATCGGCCGCCTCTGCATCTGTGCGTGCAATCACCAGCGTCGGCGTGCCGCACACATCGGCCGCCATGCGCGCACCAATCAGCTTTTGCACAGCCTCTGTGGTGGGCACCAGCACTTTTCCGCCCATGTGGCCGCACTTTTTAACGGAAGCCAACTGGTCCTCAAAATGCACCCCAGCTGCTCCTGCGCGAATCATGGCCTTCATCAGCTCAAACCCGTTCAGCACACCGCCAAACCCAGCCTCAGCGTCGGCCACGATCGGGGCGAAATAGTCGATATAGCCCGGTTGACCCGGGTTCAAGCCCTTGGACCACTGGATTTCATCGGCGCGTCGAAATGTGTTGTTGATCCGCTCGACCACACCGGGCACCGAATCCACTGGGTAGAGAGATTGATCGGGGTACATGGACGAATAGCCATTGTTGTCAGCCGCAACTTGCCAACCCGAGAGGTAAATGGCTTTGATGCCCGCCTTGACCTGCTGCATGGCTTGGCCCCCGGTCAGAGCGCCCAGGCAATTGACATAGGCTTCGGTGTGCAACAAATCCATCAATTTCTCAGCGCCACGTCGCGCCAAGGTGTATTCAATCGGGAAACTTCCGCGCAACCGAACCACGTCGGCGGCACTGTATCCACGCTTGATGCCCTTCCACCGGGGATTGGTGGCCCAATCTTTTTCCAGTGCGGAGATTTGTTGGTCACGGCTGAGTTGTTCTGCGAGAGCTTGAGGCATGGTGATTCCCTATGAAAGTGGTTGAAAACTGCAAATGCAGAACCCATACTTTAAGTCTTATATAAGATATAAACACCTCTTGTATCTTATATAAGAATTTTATTTTTTCGTTTTAAAACAATTACTTACAAATAATATTCCGCAATATGGAAATCAGTATCTCGCATTGAAAAATAATGATGGGCAGCTCATGGCCAAAATATCACAATATGAAAATACATTTTGGTTGCCCACAACCACAACCACAACCACAACCACAACCACAACCACAACCACAACCACAACCACAACCACATCCACATCCACATCCACATCCACATCCACATCCACATAGCAGGCAGTCATGGAGAAGGCAAAACGTTAGCGCCGACCTTCCATCCAATCCCCGGACGCCATGGGGACGCCACGCGCCAATGTTTCGAGCTTGGCCGCATAGATCAAGCAAGACAAGCTTTGTGACCCCAACGCAACCTGGATGGAAGCTTTTTCGTATTCCCCATCGGGCGTCGGCGCAATGCCTTCAATGTCATCCAGCACCGCTTCCAGCTCAGATGCGATGGCATAGACCTCACCAACCACCAGACCATCAGCGCC
>CAMDLJ010000237.1 GCA_945901665.1 Bordetella parapertussis
CGGGCCGCAGCCAGGCGTTTGGCCATGGCTTTAGACTCCGCCGTGCCCAAGGTGAGCAAAGCGACCTCGGTTTTTTGCACCTCGCTGGCAATGGCTTTGGCGGTTTGGCCGCCATCGCGAGAGGTTTTGCGCCCCACCAAGTCGTTGGCTTGGATGGCGGTGGTGCCCTCATAAATGGTGAGAATTTTGGCGTCGCGGTAGTACTGCGCCGCGCCAGTCTCTTCGATGAAGCCCATGCCACCGTGCACTTGCACGCCCAGCGAGGTGACTTCCAAGCTCATCTCGGTGCTGTAGCCTTTGACCAGTGGCACCAAAAATTCGTAGAACGCATTATTTTGTTTACGCGTGTCGGCATCGGGGTGGTGGTGAGCGGCGTCAAAGGCCGCTGCAGCCACAGACGCCATGGCACGGCAACCTTCGGTGTAGGCGCGCATGGTCATGAGCATGCGCCGCACATCGGGGTGGTGGATGATGGGCGCTGCGGCTTTGATGGAGCCGTCCACCGGGCGGCTTTGCACCCGATCACGGGCGTATTGGGTGGCCTTTTGGTAGGCCCGCTCGGCAATGGCGATGCCTTGCACACCCACCGCGTAACGTGCGGCGTTCATCATGATGAACATGTACTCAAGGCCACGGTTTTCTTGGCCCACCAAGTAACCCACCGCGCCACCGTTGTCGCCATACTGCAGCACAGCGGTGGGGCTGGCTTTGATGCCCATTTTGTGCTCGATGCTCACGCAATGCACATCGTTGCGTGCACCCAAGGAGCCGTCTTTGTTGACCATCACTTTGGGCACCACAAACAAGCTGATGCCCTTGACACCCTCGGGCGCACCCGTGACCCGTGCCAACACCAAATGGATGATGTTGTCGGCCATGTCGTGCTCGCCATAGGTGATGTAAATCTTGGTGCCAAACACCTTGTACGTGCCGTCGGCTTGCGGCTCGGCGCGGGAGCGCACCATGGACAAATCTGAGCCGGCTTGTGGCTCGGTCAGGTTCATGGTGCCGGTCCACTCGCCGCTGACCAATTTGTGCAGGTAAGTGGCTGTCAACTCATCGCTGCCTGCAGTCAGCAAGGCTTCAATGGCACCATCGGTCAGCAGTGG
Source organism: Bordetella parapertussis (assembly GCA_945901665.1). Next base: position 1,110 of record CAMDLJ010000237.1, read on the forward strand.
GCACAGCGCAAAACTCATGTTGGCGGAATTCAAAATTTCGCCACAAGCCGCGCCTATGGTTTTGGGCAAGCCCTGCCCGCCCATGTCCGTCGGGTGTTGCAAGCCTTGCCAGCCGCCTTCAGCGTATTGCTGGTAAGCCTGTTTAAAACCTGTGGTGGTGGTGACCACGCCGTCTTTCCAGGAAGACGGGTTTTTATCGCCCTCCCAGTTCAGCGGCGACAACACATCTTGGTTGAAGCGGGCGCATTCTTCCAGCACCGCTTGGGCGGTTTCCATGCCTGCATCTTCAAAGCCAGGGATATTGGCGATCTCGTCCAAGCCAGCCAAATGCTGCATGTTGAAGAGCATGTCTTTGACGGGGGCGGTGTAGCTCATGAAAACCTCAGTACAAAATCAAATGACCCAAAGGACAAGCCTTAGGGTCAGGCCAGGGCTGAAAAATCACAGTTGGGAGACCAACTCCGGCACAGCGACAAACAAGTCGGCCTCCAAGCCGTAATCGGCCACGCTGAAGATGGGCGCTTCAGGGTCTTTGTTGATGGCGACGATGACTTTGCTGTCTTTCATGCCCGCCAAGTGCTGAATGGCCCCGCTGATGCCGCAAGCCACATACAACTGCGGCGCGACGATCTTGCCGGTTTGGCCCACTTGCCAATCGTTGGGCGCATAGCCCGCGTCCACCGCTGCACGGCTGGCACCCATGGCCGCACCGAGCTTGTCGGCCAAGGGCGTGATGACCTCGGCAAATTTTTCGGAGCTGCCCAATGCACGGCCTCCCGAGACGATGATCTTGGCAGCCGTCAGTTCGGGGCGATCGTTTTTGGCAATCTCGCTGCCCACATAACGGCTCTTGCCGCTGTCAGCCACCGCGTTGACCACCTCCACCGCCGCCGTGCCGCCTTGGCTGGCAGCGGGGTCAAACCCCGTGGTGCGCACGGTGATCACCTTGGTGGCATCGGTGGCTTGCACCGTGGCCATGGCGTTGCCGGCGTAAATGGGGCGCTCAAAGGTGTCTGGGCTGTCGACGCGGGTGATGTCACTGACCTGGCCCACGTCGAGCTTGGCCGCGACACGCGGTGCCACGTTTTTGCCGCCAGCGGTTGCAGGAAACAAAATATGGGTGTAGCCGGCGGCCAAGGCCAACACTTGGGCCGCGATGTTTTCGGCCAAGCCGTGGGCCATGCCAGCATCATCGGCATGCAAAACTTTGGTGACACCAGCTATGAGGGCAGCGGCAGCCGCAGCGGCTCCAGCGTTGTGGCCGGCCACCAGCACATGCACTTCAGGCGCACAGGCCAAAGCGGCGGTCACGGTGTTATAGGTGGAGCCCTTGATGGACTGATGGTCGTGGTCAGCGATAACGAGTGCGCGCATGTCAGATCACCTTTGCTTCGTTTTTGAGTTTGTCAACCAAGGCAGCCACGTCGGCCACCTTGATGCCCGCACTGCGTTTGGGCGGCTCGTTGACCTTTAAGGTCTTGATACGCGGTGCCACATCGACACCCAAGTCTTCGGGCTTGAACACATCCAACTGCTTTTTCTTGGCTTTCATGATGTTGGGCAGCGTCACATAACGCGGCTCGTTCAAGCGCAAGTCGGTGGTGATGACCGCGGGCATTTGCAGCGACAAGGTCTCCAAGCCACCATCGACTTCGCGGGTGACTTGCACCCGTCCATCGACCACTTCCACCTTGGAGGCAAAAGTGGCTTGTGGCCAATCTGTCAATGCAGCCAGCATTTGGCCGGTTTGGTTGCAATCATCATCGATGGCTTGTTTGCCCAAAATGATCAGGCCAGGCTGCTCTTTGTCGGCCAAGGCCTTGAGCAACTTGGCCACCGCCAAGGGCTGCAGCTCTTCAGCCGTTTCGACCAAGATGGCGCGGTCGGCGCCAATGGCCATGGCAGTGCGCAGGGTTTCTTGGCATTGGGCCACACCACAGGACACGGCGATGACCTCGGTGACAACGCCTTTTTCTTTCAAACGCACGGCCTCTTCGACCGCGATTTCGTCAAATGGGTTCATGCTCATTTTGACGTTGGCAATGTCCACGCCGGACTGGTCTGATTTGACCCGCACCTTGACGTTGTAATCGACCACGCGTTTGACGGGCACCAAGACCTTCATAAACCACTCCAAAAAATTGAAACATTTGCCCCATGTGGGGAGAGTTGGGGGCCGTGTGGCCCTGGAAAGCATGCCATTGTAAGACCAAACCACTCACTTTTAGCACGGTCGTGCTTTTTCCGTCAGCGCACAGCTGGCGTCACATCTTGAGCAGCTGCGGAACCACCAAAATGATGGGTGGAAAAGCCACCAACAAGGCCAAAACGGCTACCAATGTGTAGACGAAAGGCATGACGCCGCGAAAAATGGTCGAAGTGTCCAGGTGCGGCAACAGGCTTTTCACCACAAACATGTTCATGCCCACCGGCGGGCTGATCAAACCAATCATGACCACCAACACAATGATGATGCCAAACCACACCGGGTCAAAACCCAGGCTGACCACCAGGGGGAAAAACACCGGGATGGTCAACAAAATCATGGACAGCTCTTCCATGGCCGTGCCGAGCAAAATGTAGATCACGCAAATCGCCACCATCACGCTGATGGGACTGATTTGGTAAGACATCACAAACGCCTTGAGGTCGTTGGGCATGGACGTGAAGTTGATAAAGTTACCAAATATCAAGGCGCCAACCAAGATCATGAACAACATGCCGGTGGTGCGGGAGCTGTCGATCAATATGTCCAGGGTCACACGCCACGTCAAGGCTTTGCGGGCCAAAGCAATGCAAAAAGCGCCAAAAGCGCCGATACCAGCCCCTTCCGTGGCGGTGAAAACGCCACCATAAATACCGCCCATCACAATGAAAAACAGCAGGGCCACGGACCAAACGTCTTTGAACGCTTCCCACCTTTGAGCCCAGCTCGAATGCTCAGCACGCGGACCCCAACTGGGGTGCCGCCAGGTGATAAAAGAAATGGTTGCGCACATCAGCACCACGGCCAGCAAGCCCGGCAAAAAACCAGCCGCAAACAGTTTGCCGATATTGGTCTCGGTGACCAAGCCATAAATGACCAAGATGGTCGAAGGGGGGATCAAAATACCCAGGGTGCCACCAGCGGCAATGGTGCCAGCGGCCAGCTCATCGGAGTAGCCATGCTCGCGCATCGAGGGATAGGCCACCTTGGTCATCGTCGCCGCTGTGGCAATGGATGAGCCACAAATGGCCCCAAAGCCCGCACAGGCCATGACGCTGGCCATGGCCAAACCACCCCGAAAGTGGCCTACCAAGGTGTAGGCCAAGCGGTACAACTCTCTGGACATGCCCGCACGGGTGACGAAATTGCCCATCAAAATGAACAAAGGCACCACTGACAAGGTGTATTGGAAACCAGATTCATACACAGTGGAGGTCGC
>CAMDLJ010000238.1 GCA_945901665.1 Bordetella parapertussis
CATCATTCTTGACCCGGTGAACTTGCCCGTGATTGAAAACGCACTGGCCAAAGGTGGCCTCAATTGGGTGGGCGGCAACTGCACGGTGAGCTGCATGCTGATGGGCGTGGGCGCTTTGTACAAAGCCGGTCTGGTGGAGTGGATGAGCACCCAAACCTACCAAGCCGCGTCCGGCGGTGGGGCTGCGCACATGCGCGAACTGCTGACCCAATTTGGCACCCTGCACGCCGAGGTCAAAGACCTGTTGAATGACCCCAAAAGCGCTATTTTGGAGATCGACCGCAAAGTCATTGCCAAGCAACGCACACTCAGCGCAGCAGAAACCGAGAACTTTGGCGTCCCCTTGGGCGGCTCGCTCATCCCTTGGATCGACAAAGATTTAGGGCTTGGCAAAACTGAGGGCGACGAGTTCTGGGGCACCAGCCGCGAAGAATGGAAAGGCATGGCAGAAACCAACAAAATTTTGGGCCAAGGCCAGGGCTTTGCGAAAGCGGCGGTGCCGGTTGACGGTTTTTGCGTGCGCATTGGCGCCATGCGCTGCCACAGCCAAGCCCTCACCTTCAAACTCAAAAAGAACGTACCGATCGCTGACATCGAAGCCATGATCGCGGCCGACAACGAATGGGTGAAAGTGGTGCCCAATCGCCGAGAAGACAGTCTGCAACACCTGACCCCCGTGGCCGTGACCGGCACCATGACCATTCCCGTTGGGCGCATCCGCAAAATGGCTTTTGGCCCCGAATATCTGGGGGCATTCACCATCGGAGACCAGCTCTTATGGGGCGCTGCAGAGCCTCTGCGGCGGATGTTGAGAATATTGCTGCAGAGTTAAGGAAGAAGGTAACATCTGCGCTTGTCTATTTTGTCCTGGATACTGCCATGAAAAACCTTCGAACAGCTGCATTTTGGGTGCTGTCGAGCTTTTGGATGGGCTCTGTCGGGGCCCTCAGCCTGGGCAATATCAGCTTGCTCTCCAAGCCAGGGGAGCGCTTGTTGGCCGAGTTGGAAGTCAAAGACATCAGCCCCGTTGAGAGCAATGATTTGCAGGCCTTTTTGGCCGCCCCTGACTTGTACAGCGTGGCGCGAGTGATACCTTCGCCCGAATTGGCCCTGATCAAGACGCAATTCAAACGCAAGCCCGATGGCACCGCCGTGATTGAGTTCAGCAGCGAGCAACCGCTCACATCACCATCTTTGGATATGCTCATCGAGTTCCGCTGGGCCACCGGTCGGCGGGTTTTCATGGGCAATGTGCCCACCCAAGCAGGTGCCGGGGCAGCAGCCGCTGCCGCAGCGCCTGCGCCCAGCTTGCCGGTGATCAGCCCGCCGGTCGTGGCACAGCCTGCACCTGCACCTGCACCTGCACCTGCGACAGCCACAGCGCCAACCGCGCCCATTCCCTCACCCGCTCCGCCCGCGCCGGCCGTGGCTGAAAAAGCCCCGGAACCACCCACACCGGCCACCAGTGCGGCCAAAGCAGAGCGGGGCCAAAGCCTGACCGTGGTGCGCGGTGACACAGCTGGCGAATTGGCGGCACGGCACAAAGAAAGCAATGTATCCCTCGACCAAATGTTGTTGGCCTTGCTGCGCGCCAACCCGGATGCATTCGTTGACAACAATGTCAACCGCCTGAAAGCCGGTGCGGTGCTGAAACTGCCCAGCGCGCAAGAAGCCCAACAAACCCCCTCGCCAGAAGCGCGCCAAACCATCAAAGCGCAGGCCGCTGACTTTGCCAAGTACCGCGCCAATTTGGCTGCCGCTGCACCCAGCGCCGATTTGCCCAAGGCAGGCCGAAGCGCTGAAGGTCGGGTACAAGCCCAGGTCAAAGATGGCAGCGCGAAGCCCAGCCAAGACAAGCTCACCTTGGGCAAGGCTGACCCCAGCGCCGCCCAAGAGGCCGACAAAGTCGCAGCCCAAAAACAAGTTGAGCAAACCACCAAAGAAACTGAAGCTGCCAGCCAAACGGTGACCGAACTGAATGCGCTGGCGCAGGCCGCCAGTGACATCGCTGCCCCAGGTGTGGCAGTGAGCGCACCACCCGCCAAAGCCTCGGGCAGCGTGGTTGACGAACTCATCGAGCACCCCTGGACCCCTTACGGTGCGGGTGCTTTGGTGGCGCTGATGGCTTTGTTGGTCTGGGGACGCAGTCGACAGCGCGCCAATCAAGAAAACCCGCCTTTGGATGACTATTCCAGAGCCAGCCCTGCCGAAGCCAGCCCCCCAAGCCCGTTCAACTTTGACCTGGAATTGGATGCCCAACCCACGGCCGCGCCACAACCCCAGCGCGAAGCAGCGACCCCATTGGATGCAAGCCAAACTGACTTGAACGACGCCCCACCGCCCTCCGACTATGAGGTACGCCTCAACTTGGCCGAGGAGTTGTGGGACATGGGGCAACAAAACACCGCCCGCGCCCTGGCCGATGAGGTGGTGCGCGAGGCCACGGGCGAGATCCAACTCAAGGCCCAACGTTGGTTGAGCCAGCGAAAAGCCTGAGCCGCATGCGCGTAGCGCTGGGCCTGAGCTACTTGGGCCAGGCTTACGAAGGTTGGCAAAGCCAACGCTCTGGGCTGACGGTGCAAGACAAGTTGGAGGCCGCGCTCAGCGACTTTTGCCAACAACCGGTGCACACCCTGTGCGCAGGCCGCACCGACTCAGGGGTGCATGGGCTGATGCAAGTGGTTCACCTGGACACCGATCTGGCGCGCGACATGTCCTCTTGGGTGCGGGGCACCAATGCTTTTTTGCCATCAGACATTGCGGTGCAATGGGCCCAAGAAGTGCCGCCCAACTTTCATGCCCGTGGCAGTGCTTTGGGTCGGCGCTATGTCTACGTGGTCTTGTCTTCCCCCGTGCGCCCCAGCTTAGAGAGCGGTCGGGTGGGTTGGGTGTTTCGCCCGCTTCAAGCCGAGCCCATGCAAACAGCCGCACAGATGCTGCTGGGCGAACACGATTTCAGCTCTTTTCGGGCCTCTGCCTGCCAGTCGCCCACACCGGTCAAAACCCTGCGCAAGATCGACATCTCGGCTTGTGGCGGGGACAACGGCCAAGCCTATTGGCGCTTTGAATTTGAAGCCAATGCGTTTTTGCACCACATGATTCGCAACATCATGGGTTGTTTGTTGCAAGTGGGCCAAGGCCTTCAACCCGTGTCTTGGATGCAACAGGTGCTGCAAGCGCGCAACCGAGATGTCGCGGCGCCAACATTTCCGCCCGATGGCCTGTACTTTTTAGGCCCGCTGTACGCGCCAGAGTGGGGTTTGCCCACACGAACGCCTGCGTATGATTGGTTGCCATGAACCCATCTGCCTCCACCACCCGCATCAAGATGTGCGGCTTTACCCGTGAATCCGATGTGGATGCGGCAGTGGCAGCCGGTGCCCATGCCATTGGCCTGGTGCTTTACCCGCCAAGCAAGCGCTATGTGGATGCGCAGCGCGCAGGTGAATTGGCCCAGCGCTTGCCCGCTTTTGTCACCCCCGTGCTGTTGTTTGTGAACGCCCAAGCCAGCGAGATTGAAGCCGCAGCCGCGCAAGTGCCTGGGGCTTGGTTGCAATTTCACGGCGATGAAAGTCCCGCCGAATGTGCGCTCTGGGGTCAGCGGCTGGGCCGGCGCTGGCTGCGCGCCGCGCGCATTCCCCTGGGAGAAGCGTCACCCCCGTTTGACCTCGTAAAATACGCCCAAGATTACTCACAGGCCAATGCCGTGCTGCTCGACGCCCATGTCGAGGGCTATGGCGGTGGCGGCAAGGCATTCCATTGGTCACGGCTTCCAACAAACGTCAATGCTCACCTCGTTTTGTCTGGTGGACTCACACCTGCAAACGTGGCCGATGGCATGGCCCATGTGCGCCATCGGGGTCTGTCGCTCGCGGTTGACGTGAGCTCAGGCATCGAGTCCGCGCCTGGCATCAAAGACGCCCAGTTGATGCAAACTTTTGTGGCGGCCGTGCGAGCCGCCGACCACCACGCCAACCACGGCGACTGATTCCACCTTTCATCACCCGCCTTGCGGGCTTTTGCCACAGATACCCCATGTCCACCTACCAACAACCCGACGCCAGCGGCCACTTTGGCATCTACGGCGGCAGTTTTGTCAGCGAAACCCTGACCCACGCCATCGAAGAACTCAAAGACGCTTACGCGCATTACCAACACGACCCCGCTTTCATCGCCGAGTTCAAATCCGAGTTGGCGCATTTTGTGGGCCGCCCCTCGCCCATCTACCACGCAGCCCGCATGAGCCGCGAAATGGGTGGCGCACAGATTTACTTCAAGCGCGAAGACCTGAACCACACGGGTGCGCACAAAATCAACAACACCATCGGTCAAGCCATGCTGGCCAAGCGCATGGGCAAGCCGCGCGTCATTGCCGAAACCGGCGCGGGACAGCACGGCGTGGCCACCGCCACCATTTGTGCCCGCTACGGCCTGGAATGCGTGGTCTACATGGGCAGCGAAGACGTGAAACGCCAAAGCCCCAACGTCTACCGCATGAAGTTGCT
>CAMDLJ010000239.1 GCA_945901665.1 Bordetella parapertussis
TCCATCCCCGTGGGCAAAGACAGCTTGTCCATGCGCACCCAGTGGCGCGAAAAGGGGCAAGACCACAAGGTGGTCTCACCCGTGAGTTTGATCGTCACCGCATTCGTCAGCCTGGACGATGTGCGCGGCACCTGGACCCCGCAACTCAATGCGTCAGAGGCCGACACCAGCCTGATCTTGGTGGATTTGGGGCGCGGCCAATGCCGCATGGCCGGCAGCGTTTTGGGCCAGGTGCTGGGCCAATCCGGAGAGCACGTCCCCGATTTGGACCAGGCGCAAGACCTGCTGGCCTTGGTCGCCGCGTTGCACGATTTGCGTGCCCAGTCTTTGGTGCTGGCCTACCACGACCGAAGCGATGGCGGGCTGCTCGCGACCGTGGCCGAAATGGCTTTTGCCGGCCAAGTGGGCGTGGCCTTGAACATCGATATGTTGGTCACCGAAGGCGACGGCATCAGCGACAGCCGCGCCGACCACGGCGACAGCAAAAACTGGGCGGCCCAAGTGGGGGCACGGCGCCACGAACGCAGTTTGCAAGCCCTGTTCAACGAAGAGTTGGGCGTGGTCATTCAGGTGCGCACGGCCCAGCGCGATCAGGCCTTGGGCATCCTGCGCCAACACGGCTTGTCCTTGCACAGCCATGTGATTGGCAAAACCCGGCCCGACAAAGCCGATATGCCACGGGGCCAGGGCGCACTCAGCATTTGGCGCGATGCCAAAGAAATTTTCAGCGCGCAGCTTTCGGACTTGATGCTGGCCTGGGACGCCGTCAGCTGGAAAATTTGCCAGCAGCGCGATAACCCCGACTGCGCCGATGCCGAACATGCTGCTTGGGCCCAGCAGCCCACACCTTTGCACTGGCATGTGCCTGCAACGGTACAAGCGCATTTGGACATGCCCTTTGTCAACTTGGCGCGCCCCCGGGTGGCGGTGTTGCGTGAGCAAGGGGTGAACTCGCACTTGGAGATGGCTTATGCCTTTGATGCGGCCGGTTTTGAGGCGGTGGATGTGCACATGACCGATCTGCAACAAGGCCGGGTCAGCCTGCCTGACTTTGCTGGTTTTGTGGCTTGCGGCGGATTTAGTTACGGTGACACCTTGGGTGCAGGCGTGGGTTGGGCGCGCAGCATTGCCTTCAACCCCATGCTGGCCGATCAATTTCAAACCTTCATGCAGCGCAGCGACCGCTTTGGGCTGGGGGTGTGCAACGGCTGCCAAATGATGGCCGCCCTGGCCGACTTGATACCTGGCGCGCAACATTGGCCGCGATTCACCACCAACCAAAGTGAACGCTTTGAGGCCCGCTTGTCCCAAGTCGAGGTGCTGGACTCACCAAGCTTGTTCTTCCAAGGCATGGCTGGCCTGCGCTTGCCCATAGCCGTCTCGCATGGCGAGGGTTATGCCAACTTTGCACTGCGCGGCGACTTGGCGCGGGTGCACCAGGCCATGCGGTTTGTCGATGGCTTGGGCGCAGGCACCGAGCAATACCCGCTCAATCCCAATGGCAGCCCCGGTGGCTTGACGGCGGTGACCACCGCTGACGGTCGCTTCACCGCCATGATGCCGCACCCCGAGCGGGTATTTCGCCAGGTGCAAATGAGTTGGACCCCGGCCGACCCCAGCGCACACAGCCCGTGGATGCACATTTGGCGCAACGCGCGCCGTTGGGTGGGCTAAAAAAGCCCATGAAAAAAGGGGCCGCGCGGCCCCTTTCTTTTTGCTGCCCAACAGGTGGGCGCGGATCACTCGATCTTGGCTTTGGAGCGCAAGTCTTGCTGGAACTGACCCATTTTCGTTTGCAGCATTTGCTGTGAAATTTGGGGTTTGACTTCTTCGAATTTGGGCAACTGGGCTTCGCGCACATCGTCCAAACGGATCACGTGCCAGCCAAACTGGGTTTTCACCGGCTTGTCGGTCAGTTGGCCTTTTTTCAAGGCCACCATGGCTTCCGAGAACTCTTTGACATAGTTGCCACCAGCGGCCCAGTCCAAGTCGCCACCATTGGCACCTGAGCCAGGGTCCTTGGACTGCTTTTTGGCCAGGTCTTCAAACTTGGCACCTTTTTTCAAGCTGGCCACGATGGCCTTGGCTTGGTCTTCTTTCTCGACCAAGATGTGGCGTGCGCGGTATTCTTTGCCGCCATTGGCGGCCACGAATTTGTCGTATTCAGCCTTGATGTCGGCATCGGTGACCTTGTCTTTGTTTTGCTGATCGTTGAACAACTCGCGAATCAAAATGGACTGGCGCGCCAATTCCAATTGGTTTTTGTATTCGTCGGACGCGTCCAAACCGCGGCGAACAGCCTCTTGCATGAAGATTTCGCGGTTGATCACTTCCTCTTTGATTTGGGCTTCCAAGTCAGGGGTCACCGGGCGGCCGGACTTGGCCAATTGCTCGGCCAGCACATCGGCGCGGGCTTTGGGCACGGCTTTGCCGTTGACGATGGCCAGGTTTTGCGCCCACAAGGCAGCACTCAAAGTGCCCAGGGCACAGGCAGTCAGCAAAGACCTGAAGGAGGGGTGTGTCATGAAAAAAAGCTCTCTATGGGCGGTTGGTGGACAGACCTGCCCCAGACTGGGGCGGGTCGACAATTTCGATGGCCAAAGCGTGCAAGCCCTGATCGATGAAATCTTGCAGCGCATCATACACAAGGCGATGTCGTTTAACCCTTGCCAGACCGGTGAATTGCGCGCTGCCAATGCGCACCCTGAAATGGGTGCCGTGGCCCAGGCCGTTGGAGCCAGCATGCCCCGCATGGTCGGCGCTTTCGTCGATCACTTCCAGGCTGAAGGGTTGCAACTGTTGGGTCAAGCGCTCATGCAACTGCGCGGCTTGCGCCATCATGGCTTGGATTCCGGGGGCGCTTGAGCATTCTCGCCGTTGTCCATGTAGCGACCCAAATACATGGCCTGGGCCAACACAAAGACCAGCATCAAGCCCATGCCGCCAAACAATTTGAAGTTCACCCAGGTGTCGGTGTCAAAGTGGTAGGCGACCCATAGATTGAGCACGCCCATCAAGGCGAAAAATCCACACCAACTCCACAGCATGACGCGCCAAGCATGGTCGGGCAATGCCATTTGGCTTTTCATCAAGCTTTGCAGCCAGTTGCGGCGGAAAAAGACCTGCCCCACCATCAACGCCCCGCCCATGGCCCAATACAACACAGTGGGCTTCCATTTGATGAAGGTCTCGTCTTGGGCGACCAATGTGGCACCACCAAACACCACGATCACCCCCAGGCTCAGCCATTGCATGGGTTCGGTGCGACCGGTGCTGTAACGCATCCAGCCCAATTGCAACAAGGTGGCCACGATGGCCACCGTGGTGGCGACAAAAATGTCCCACAGCTTGAAGGCGCCGAAAAACAGCAATATCGGGAAAAAGTCCAACAGCAGCTTCATTTTTTATCCTGTTCTGGGGGCACAAATTCCAAAGCGGCCGAATTCATGCAGTATCGCAACCCGGTGGGCTGAGGCCCATCGGGAAAGACATGCCCCAAATGAGCGCCGCATTGGCCGCACAAGGTTTCTGTGCGCAACATCCCCAAGCTGCGGTCGGCATGTTCGGCAATGGCCTGGTCATTGACGGCTTGGTAAAAGCTGGGCCAGCCACAGCCGGCATCAAACTTGGTGTGGTGATCAAACAGGGCTTGCCCACAGCAAATACATTGGTAGCGGCCAGCCTCCCAATGGGATTCATATTTGCCGCTGAACGGGCGCTCGGTCGCCGCTTGCCGGGTGACCGCAAAGGCCAGGGGTTCGGCCCCCTTGTCAGCCAAGTGTTGTTTCCACTGGGCATCGGTTTTTTGGATTTTCATGAAGAGCAGCTGATGGCAATGGAACTGGCCCAGTCGGGCGGGAATCCGGCACGGTGGTCCGCGTCGGGGTGTTCATCAAAGGGTTGGCGCAAGATTGCGAGCAAATTATCCACCTCGCTGAAGTCGCCAGCCTGGGCCTGCCGAATCGCCGTTTCCCCCAAATGATTGCGCAATACATATTTGGGATTGGCCCTGAGCATGGTCGCACCCGTCTGGGCCCGGTCTTGACCGCCCAGTCTGGCGATGTAGCGCTGTTGCCAATCGCGCCAGGAAGCGGCATCCAAAAACAAGTCGCGCGCGGGTGCCCACGCTGTGGAGTCATTGGACTGTCCGCCACTGTTGGCAACCGCATGGCTCAAGCGGCGCCAAAAAATACTGAAGTCCACCGCGCCTGCGCTGAGCAAATCCAATGCCGCTTGGGCCAAGTCAGCGTCTTCGGGCGCGGCCGATGCCAGACCCAATTTTTTCCGCCATTGCGTCAGCATGGCTTGGGGCAAAGCGGTTTTATAGGTGTTGAGGGCCTCCAACACGGGCTCGGTCTCGCCCACCAATGGGGCCACGGCTTGGCCCAAACAGTACAGGTTCCAAAAGGCCACCTGGGGTTGTTGTTGAAAAGCGTAGCGCCCTTGGTGGTCTGAATGGTTGCAAATGTGGTCGGGGTCGTAAGCATCCAAAAACTGAA
>CAMDLJ010000240.1 GCA_945901665.1 Bordetella parapertussis
GTGGCGCATCGGCGTTCAGTTCATTTTGTAGGCGTGTTAACTCTTCGACTACGGCGTTACGGGCTTTTCGCAGACGGTCAATTTCTGCACCCACTTGATCGGGCTGAATGAAGTAATGGGCAACGTCAACACGGCTAGAAGCCACCAGCACCGCGCGTCCAATGGCGATGCCTCTTGCAACGGCCAAACCATGAATGCTGAATGTCATTCACCCTCGCCAAATTTATCAGCGATCAACGCCAGAACAGCATCTAAAGCTTCTTGGGCTTGATCACCTTCGGTGTCGATCGTGACTTCACTGCCGATCCCTGCTGCCAGCATCATCACGCCCATGATGCTTTTGGCATTGACTCTGCGCTCGCCTTTGGCAATCCAAATTTCACATGAAAAACCCGCCGCCAACTTGGTTAGCTTGGCGGAGGCACGAGCGTGTAAACCGAGCTTATTGCTGATGGTCGTTGTAGCTTGGGGCATTTCGAAGTCCTGATTAATTTTGCGGCGCAGTACACCCTACGGGCATGATGCCTTGTGAGCCACCCGCTTGGGCACGCGCGGCCAAAGCATCTAAAGTTTCATGGCGATAACAAACGCTTCGCAACAACATCGGCAAGTTCACCCCAGTAAGCAATCGGGTATCAATGCCATCGTTGAGTTTTTGCGCGACATTGGAAGGTGTAGCGCCAAACACGTCACTCAAAAGCAGCACTTCTGGGGTGTTCAATTGGGCCATGGCGGCCTTGGCCAGCACCAGGCTTTCTTCAGGACTGGCATTCGGTGCAATGTCCAATGCCTGAACACCTGCAGCACATTCTGGGAAGACATGCAAAGCGCAATCTCGCAAGGCCGAAGCCAGCGGTGCATGTGCGACGATGAGAATTCCAATCATGCTGAATTATCGCGGTTTGCCCAATGAAAATAAACATAGGACATGACAGCGCACAAACCAAACACTGAAAAAGCCGCTTGAAAAGCCAAAACCGGCGGCCATCCAAGCGACTTGAACAAGTCAATGCCCAATCCGATGCCCCACTGAACCACAAAAACACCGCCGAATATCACGAGGTTGTAGGCAGAGAGTGCGCGTCCTGCCAAATGAGATGGAAAGGCCATGCCAACGGAGGGTTGCGCCAATGAAACAAAGGTGCTGCTGATGCAAAACAAGCTTAAGGCCCAAGCTGTGTGGTCGCCCAGTTGGGGGCCCGACACAATGATCCAAGCCAGCACCACGAAGCTAATAGGCTGGCCCCATGAAATGATTTGATTGGGCAAAATGCCACGCTTTGCAAAACGTGGCGTGATCAGGCCCCAAGCCCAGAAAGTCACCAGCATGGCCAAGTTAATGCCAAACAAGCCCGTTGCGGCATCCAGCGGCGAGTAGCCTCCCACCACGGTCATCCAAGGCCCCACCCAAAGTGTCTGAAGGGCTAACAAGCCACCGTAGCAAAAAAAACCAATTGGGGCCATTTGCCAAAAATAGGCACTGCGCCAAATGGGGCCGTAACCTTCTTCTGTATTGTCAGCTTGTGATGCTGGGTCTGTTTCTGGTTTTGTCCACACAGGCACCAGAACATAGATCATGACCATTGACAAAACGACCAGCACCGCCAAGCCTACAAAAATAGCTCGCCACCCCATGATCGGCATTAGCCATTGGATCGGTAAGGTGGAAGAAACCATGCCCAAAGAGCCCGTCATGAGCATCCAAGAGTTGGCCCGCAACTGAGCGCCTGGTGTCATCCATCGCCTATAACCCGTTAAGGGTGCCATTAAACAAGCGCTCACCCCCACACCACATAAAACACGGGCCAGCCAAAGGCCCATGAAACTTTGGGCCAATGCAAAAGCGATGCAACCCAATACGGCCACGACCAAGAACGACAACAAAACTTTTTTAGGCCCATGCTTGTCAAGCCATTTGCCCAAAGGAAGTTGAGTGGCTGAAAATCCGAGAAAGTAGCCCCCCGCAAGCAGACCCAAATCTTGGGCTGAAAGCGACAACTCTTGGGTCAAAGTGGGAGACAAGGTCGCCGTGATCGCACGTATCAAGGCTGACAAAAAATACGCAGTTGCAAAGGCCAGAAAGACCCCCACCATGTGTCGGCGTTCTAAAAAGGGACTGGTCGTTAGGTTCATGGCAACTTCATACTTTCAAACAATAGATCTGCGCCAGGGTCTTGCTTAAGGCTTTGGTTTTGGTAAACCACCGCATGCACGACGCGCACAGAAGCGCCCTCTAAATGGGCAAACCATACCGCATGGGCACGGACAGGCTGACCCTTGGCCGTTGTGCCGATGGCATTCAAACGAAGCGCGCCTGGCAAAGCAGCCATCCGGCTAGGCATCCAGTTTGCATCTTCAATTTGTTGGGCACGCATATTTTGCAAGGTGGCTTGGCGCCAACCTTTCAAAAGCTCTGCGCGATCGGCATCGGCGCTGAGCTTGGCAGACATGACTGCCCAGACTGCGTCTCCCGCCTCGCAGCCGATCACCGACAACTCCAAGGCTTGGCCAGCCATGGTGACGGGTTGGGTCGTTTTGTCAGGCTTGCAGGGCAACTCGAAACTGAGCGTGGTACCTGGCATTTGAACCGTTCGCCAATTTAAACTGGGCTGGCATGCGCTAAGTCCCAGGACTGAGAAAAAAACTGCTGCTGCGTTCTTCAAAAAAATTTTGAGCATTGACTGATTATCAACGCCAGCTTGTGACTTTTTTTTCGCGACAATGAGGGCATGAACTCATTAGACGGTATTCGCATCCTTGACCTCTCCCGTGTCCTAGCGGGCCCTTGGTGTACTCAAACTTTGGCCGACCTTGGGGCCGACGTGATCAAAATTGAGCGGCCTGGCGCCGGTGATGACACGCGGAGTTGGGGCCCACCTTTCCTGAAAGATGCTGAAGGAAATGATACTCCCGAAGCCGCATATTATCTCGGGACTAACAGAAATAAGCGCTCACTTACGTGCGACATTTCTAAACTCGATGGCCAAGTTTTGATCCGTGAGTTGGTGGCGCATTGTGATGTCTTCATTGAAAATTTCAAGGTCGGTGACATGGCCCGTTATGGCCTGGACTACCCCAGTTTGAAAGCGATTAACCCTCGGCTTGTGTATTGCAGCGTCACTGGCTTTGGGCAGACCGGCCCCTACAGTGATCGGGCTGGCTATGACTATGCGGTCCAAGGCATTGGCGGCCTCATGAGCGTCACCGGCGAACGCGATGACCTTGGCGGCGGCCCTCAAAAAGTGGGGGTAGCGGTAGCCGATTTATTCACGGGCATGTATGCCAGCGTTGGTATTTTGGCAGCCTTGCGGCACGCCGAAAAAACAGGTGAAGGCCAATATGTCGACATGGCCTTGTTGGACACTCAAGTGGCCATGCTCGCCAATTTGGGCGCCAACTATTTGGTCAGTGGCAAGACCCCTGGGCGTGCTGGCAATGCTCACCAAAACATCGTGCCTTATCAAGTGTTTGAAGTGAGGCCTGCAATGAATGCTGTTTCTGATGCTCGAGATCATTTGATTTTGGCGGTCGGCAATGATGGGCAATTTGCCAAGTTTTGTGATGTAGCAGGGCACCCAGAATTGGCCACTGATGTGCGCTTTAGCAAGAACACAGAGCGCGTGAAAAACAGAAAAGTGCTGGTGCCATTGCTCGAGAAGATCATGATGACAAGGACCAAAGCGCAGTGGTTACCTGCTCTTGAAAAGGCCAAAGTTCCTTGCGGTGCCATCAACAATTTGTCTGAAGTATTTGCCGACCCACAAGTGCTTGCTCGCAACATGATCAACACTTGGCAGCACCCCCATCAAAAAGATTTACAACTGGTTGGCAGCCCCTTGAAACTCAGCCTCACCCCCGTGCGGGAAGACCATGCGCCGCCTCAATTGGGGCAACACAGCGCTCAGATTCTGAATGAAGTGCTGGGTTACAGCGAGACACAGATTGAACAACTTCAAAGCAAAGGCGTGATCTGATGGCGCAGTACTTATTGGTTCACGGTGCTTGGCATGGTGCTTGGTGCTGGCAGCATGTGAGCGAAGGCCTGATTCGCGCGGGCCACAGCGCACACGCCTTGACGCTCACAGGCTTAGGCGAGCGATCTCACTTGCTGCATCGAGGCATTGATTTAGAAACCCATGTGCAAGATGTGCTGCAAGCGCTAGATGCACAAGAGATGCAAGACGCCATTTTGGTGGCGCACTCTTATGCGGGCATGCTGGGCACAGCGGTCGCCGACAGGCGTCCCCATAGATTGAAGCACTTAATCTACCTTGATGCCGTGGTTCCCAAACCTGGTGAAAGCTGGAGTAGCACACATGCCAGTGCCACGCAAAAGTCGCGCATCGATGCTGCGGCTGAAAGCATCAACAACAGTTTTCCACCGCCCGACCCTTCTGTGTTTGGTTTGTCTGCCGAAGGCTACGATTGGGTACAAAGGCGTCAAACCCCTCACCCCGGCGGGACCTATCAGCATGTGTTGCAGTTT
>CAMDLJ010000241.1 GCA_945901665.1 Bordetella parapertussis
GCAAGTGGCACAGGTGCTCAACACCGTGCGCCAGGCGCAAAGCGTGGGCGCAGGGCAAAGTGCGGGCATCGTGCTGGACCGCGAAGTCGACATCTCACGCGGCGACTGGCTGCTGGCCCTGGACAGCCCTGCTGAGCCTTGGCAAGCGATGGGTCAAACCGAGATCCGCGCCACCGTGGCTTGGCTCGACGACGAACCGCTGGTGGTGGGCCGGGTTTACTGGGCCTTGCATGGACACCGCTGGGTCAAGGCCAAGGTCAAAAGCATCGATCACCGCATCGACATCCATACATTAGCGGCCACGCCCGCCCATGAGCTGCCAGCCAATGCCATCGGCCAGGTGGTGTTGGTTTTGCAGCAAGCCCTGCCGGTGCGCCCGTTTGCCGTGTCGCGCCCCCTGGGGTCCTTGGTGCTGGTGGATACCGCCAGCCACCGCACAGCCGGCGCGGCCTTGGTCTTGGCTTGACCTGCCGCACGCTCCACGACTCACCGCCCCACCGCTCCTTGCCGCACCCCGACGCTCCCCGCCATCCGCCTCTATGCCAACACGCCCAAGGGGGTTGGCTGGGCTGGCCTAAAATACTGTCACTCTCAGCTTACACACCGCCACCATGACCCACGTTGTCACCGAATCCTGCATCCGCTGCAAATACACCGACTGTGTCGATGTCTGCCCCGTGGACTGCTTCCGCGAAGGCCCCAATTTCCTGACCATCGACCCCGATGAGTGCATCGACTGCGCCGTGTGCATCCCTGAGTGCCCGGTCAACGCCATCTATGCCGAAGAAGATGTGCCCAGCGACCAGGTGCACATGATCGCTTTAAACGTGGAGTTGGCCCGCTCTGGCTGGCCCAGCATCACCAAACGCAAAATGCCCATGCCCGACGCGGATGACTGGAAAGAGAAAACGGGCAAGCTGAGCGAGCTCACCCGCTGAACCCCTCCCCCCCTGCCCCCGTGCCGTCACCCATCGCCACCGATGCACTGATCATCGGTGCCGGTCCGGTGGGGCTGTTTCAGGCCTTTCAGCTGGGTCTGCAAGACATCCGCTGCCACATCGTCGACAGCCTGCCCCACCCAGGCGGCCAGTGCACCGAGTTGTACGGCGACAAACCCATCTATGACATCCCCGGCCTGCCCCGCTGCACCGGCAAAGAGCTGATCGAGCGGCTGCAAACCCAAGTCAAGCCCTTTGCGCCGGTGTTTCATGGCGGCCACAGCGTGAGCCATCTGACACCCCAGGCGGAAGGTTTTGCCGTGGAAACCGCGCAAGGCCTGCATTTTGAAACCCGCAATGTGGTCATTGCCGCAGGCGTGGGTGCGTTTGAACCGCGCCAACTCCCCGCCGCTGATTTCAAACCGCTGCGCGGCAGCCAGGTTTTTTTTGCCGGGCAAGACCCTTCGGTGTTTGCGGGCCAGGCCTGCTTGGTGGTGGGCGGCGACGCGACCGCCATAGCCGCCGCTTTGCAGTTGTGCGACTTGTCTGGCACCAACGCGCCCACCGGCGTGGGCTTGATGCACCGGCGCGATGTATGGGACGCAGAACCTGCCCTGGTTGAGCGCATGCGCCAGTGCGTGGCCCAAGGCCGTTTGCAACTGCACATTGGTCAACTCGTGGGGCCTCAAGTTCAAGACAAGCGGATGCAAGCCGTGGATTGGGTCAACAGCGCGGGCGAAACCCAAACCCTGCCCTGCGACGCGATATGGGTGCAACTGGGCTTGTCACCTCAACTGGGACCCTTGAGCGAATGGGGCTTGGCCATGCAGCGCAAACAACTGGCGGTAGACAGCGCCACGTTTGCCACCTCGATGGACGGGGTATTTGCGGTGGGTGACATCAACACCTACCCGGGCAAACAAAAGCTCATCGTTTGCGGCTTTCACGAGGCCACTTTGACCGCTTTCGCCGTCGCTGCGCGCTTGCGCCCCGGGCAAAAAACCAGCTTGCAGTACACCACCACATCCAGCCATTTGCACCGTTTGCTGGGGGTGGACGGCCGATAGGCCTCAGCGCTTAAGCAGACACGCCTTGGGTCTATGCCGGCGCGGCCTGGCGCAACAAGGCGGCGTAACTGGGGGCGGTGTTCATGCGCGCCGTCACCCCTTTTTCTTGCAGCATGCGGTGCGCCAGGGGCAAATTCCAGCACGGGATTTGGGTGAACATGTGGTGCTCGCAGTGGTAATTCACCCAATACGGTGCCAGCCACATCCGCTCCCACAGGTTGGCATGGGTGGTGCGGGCATGGTGCAAGGGGTCGGGCTCGTTGGGCGCGACCAAGGCATGCTCTGAAATATTGCGCAAGCGGGTGATCAGTGGCAACCAGGTGGCCATGGGCAACAACCACACGGCCAACCACAGCCAAAACCATCCGGCTGCCGCAAAGGCCAAAGCAAAAGCCGCATTGCCGACAAAAAACCAACGCTCTTTGCGCAGCCATTGCCCCAAAGATGTCCAGCGGTTCAGCCCCGGCGATGGGCTGCGCCAGGCCATCACCCCCGGAGCGATGCGTTGCTTGTAAAAAGTCTGGCCCGAGATATCGCGCCTCATTTTTCGCCGCAACGAGTCCCGGCTGATGGGGAATGGGGCCGACAACACCAAATCGGGGTCTTCGGTTTGCTGCACATAGCGGTGGTGCTGCAAGTGGTAGGCACGGTAAGCGGGCATTTCGGTGCCGCAGAACCAAAAACCCACGGCATCGTTGACGCGCCTGGAGGGATGCAACACCGCATGGGCGGCGTCGTGCATCAAGATGAACAAGCCCAATTGCCGGTTGCCCACCCACAAAATGGCCAATGGCAAAAACCAAGGCGACCAGGCCACCAAGGCCATGGATGCGCCAATCACCGCCCAACAATGGGCCACGCAGGCCAAACCGCGCCAACTCGAGCGAAGGCTCAGGCGAGCCCACTCTTGGTGGCTGAAGAAGTCTTCGGGGTTGACGCGGGGTGCAGCGGCCATGTTTGTCGATATGAACATTCATTTTGCCAGCCACACCAGCCAAGTTCAGCGGTCTGCCAATCGGCCATAATCACGCCGCTTGCCTAGGCAAGTCGCTGGGGGTGCCGAGGTTTGAGGAATCAAACCGACGCTGAGAAAGTCCCTTTGAACCTGATTGAGGTAATCCTCGCGCAGGGAAGCACGCAGCACCGTCACCGGCCCATGGGGCCAGGGTCTGCATATTTCCTGTGTCAACTTGAAAGAAGACACGCCATGGAAAACACATCCAACCAAGCCCTGACACCGATCAGCCCAGACCAACGCGTGTTTGATGCGCGCAGCCATGCCAGTTTGTGGTTTAGCCTGGGCGTGGGCCTGCTGGTCATGCAAGTCGGCGCCTATTTGGTACCGGCGGTCGGCACCCAAGATGCCGTGTGGGCCATCTTGCTTGGCTCGGTCTTGGGGGCTGGTTTGCTGGCATGGACCGCGCGCATTGGCTGCGTCAGCGGTTTGTCCAGCGCCGGGCTGATGCACAGCGTGTATGGCCCCTCGATGGCGCGCCTGCCCGTGCTGCTCAACATCCTGCAATTGGTGGGTTGGACATCGTTTGAACTGGTGGTGATGCGCGACGGCACCGCCGCCATCTTGAAACAAGCCTGGGGCTTGGACCCCGCCTCGCCGCTCACACTGGTGCTGACAACCGCGCTGTGGGGCGGGGTGTTGATGGCCTTGATGGCGGGCAGCATGTTGGGTTTGGTGCGTGGCTTCATCAGCCGCTGGGGCCTGCCCTTGGTGGTGCTGTCTTTGCTGTGGCTGACCTGGCATTTTGTCGGCGTGGCCCAGGCCAAGGGCTGGGAAGCCATTTGGAACCGGCCCGGCGCGGGCGGCATGAGCCCCATCAACGCATTGGATTTGGTGATCGCCATGCCGGTGTCTTGGCTGCCCTTGGTGGCCGACTATGCCCGCCATGGCCGCAGTGCCCGCAGCACCTTGGGCGGCACCTGGCTGGGCTATGCCCTGGCCAATGTGTGGTGTTACGCCGTGGGGGTGTTGGTGGTGTCGGTGGTGGAGCCAGGCACCGACTTGGTGGGCGCTTTGCTGCTGGCCCAAGGCGGATTGCTGGCCCTGGGTTTGATCCTGCTGGACGAGTTGGACAACGCGTATGGCGATGTGTACTCGGGTGCCATGTCGGCCCACAGCCTTCGACCACAAACGCCCTTAAAGCGCTATGGCCTGTGGGGCGCTGCCCTGTGCACGGTGCTCGCCATGGCCTTGCCCATGCACAGCTTGGAGCCGTTTTTGCTGATGCTGAGTTCCGTCTTTGTGCCTTTGTTTGGGGTGATCATGGGGCGTTTGGGCGGGGGTGCCCATGCCAGCAGCACGGGTGAGCGCGGCATCAACGGGGGTGCCACGCTGCTATGGCTGGCAGGCATTGGCCTGTACCACGCCCTGGCCACCTGGGCCCCGGCATGGGGCAGCGCCCTGCCCACCTTGGCGGCCACTTTGCTGCTGGGTTGGATCACGCGGCCCAGCGTGGCCCTCAAAG
>CAMDLJ010000242.1 GCA_945901665.1 Bordetella parapertussis
AGCACCGTTTCAAATGAGGCATCGGGAAAGGGAATTTTTTCCGCCGACAAACCCACCAAGTCAACACTCAAACCTGTTTGCGCCACACGCTCACGCGCCAATGGGTGCAGTTGTGCAACGGGGTCCAAGCCGGTGATGTGGGTGACGCGATTTTTGTCGTAGTGGCGCAGGTTCAAGCCCGTGCCAATGCCCACCTCCAAAACCCGCCCCCTGGCCAATGGAACCACTTGTTGTCGCATGCTTGAAAACATGGGCAACCCACAGGCCCAGTCCAGGGCCGGTGGCAAGACATGGCGCTCATACCAATTGGCGGTCATGGGTTGGTTGGGGCCGGGCTCAAACCATCCGAGCGGGTTGCGATGGCAGTCAGAGAGCCCACGGCCCACGTCAAGCGCGGCTGAGCGCGATGCCTTTGAACTCGCCGGTGGCGATGCGTTTTTGCCAGGTGTCTGGGCCAGTGATGTGGGCGCTGGTGCCGCCCGCATCTACTGCCACGGTGACGGGCATGTCGACCACATCAAACTCGTAAATGGCTTCCATGCCCAGGTCGGCAAAGCCCACCACTTTGGCGGTTTTGATCGCCTTGCTCACCAAGTAGGCCGCACCGCCCACCGCCATCAAATACGCACTTTGGTGCTTGCGAATCGCCTCGATGGCCGCCGGGCCGCGCTCGGCCTTGCCGATCATGGCGATCAAACCAGTTTGGGCCAACATCATCTCGGTGAATTTGTCCATGCGCGTGGACGTGGTGGGGCCAGCGGGGCCCACGGCCTCGTCGCGCACCGGGTCCACCGGGCCCACGTAGTAAATCACCCGGTTGGTGAAGTCCACCGGCAACTTTTCGCCCTGGGCCAACATGTCTTGGATGCGCTTGTGCGCGGCGTCGCGACCGGTCAGCATCTTGCCGTTGAGCAACAAGGTTTGGCCGGGCTTCCAGCTGGCCACTTGGGCCGGTGTCAAGGTGTTCAAGTCCACGCGCTGGCTTTTTTGGGTATCGGGTTGCCAGTCCACCTGGGGCCAGGAGTCCAAGGAGGGCGGGTCCAGGTACACCGGGCCCGAGCCATCGAGCACAAAGTGCGCGTGGCGCGTGGCGGCGCAATTGGGGATCATGGCCACGGGCTTGCTGGCCGCATGGGTGGGGTACATCTTGATCTTCACGTCGAGCACGGTGGTCAGACCGCCCAGGCCTTGCGCACCAATGCCCAAGGCGTTGACCTTGTCGTGCAACTCCAAGCGCAGGTCTTCGGTGGGGGTCAGCTTTTCGCCCTTGGCCGCTTTGGCTTGCAAGGCGTACATGTCCAGGTCTTCCATCAGGCTTTCTTTGGCCATCAGCATGGCTTTTTCGGCGGTGCCGCCAATGCCAATGCCCAGCATGCCCGGCGGGCACCAACCCGCGCCCATGGTGGGCACGGTTTTCAAAACCCAGTCCACCAAGCTGTCGCTGGGGTTGAGCATGATCATCTTGCTTTTGTTCTCGCTGCCACCGCCCTTGGCCGCCACCGTGATGTCCAGTGTGTTGCCCGGCACCAATTGGGTGAAGATCACCGCAGGCGTGTTGTCTTTGGTGTTTTTGCGTTCAAAGTGCGGGTCGGCGACGATGCTGGCGCGCAAGGTGTTGTCAGGGTGGTTGTAGCCCCGGCGCACGCCTTCGTTGATGGCGTCTTCAAAGCCCGCGCTAAAGCCCTCCAAGCGCACACCCATGCCGATCTTCACAAACACATTGACGATGCCGGTGTCTTGGCAAATCGGGCGGTGGCCCATGGCGCTCATTTTGCTGTTGGTCAAAATTTGCGCCATCGCGTCTTTGGCCGCTGGGCTTTGCTCGCGCTCATAGGCGCTGGCCAGGTGGGAGATGTAATCCGCCGGGTGGTAGTAGCTGATGTACTGCAAGGCCGCGGCCACGGATTCAATCAGGTCGTCTTGTCGGATGATGGTCATGGGGTGGGTATCTTTCGATCAGGAATGGCGCCGCTGGCAGGGCAGGGCGGAGGCAGTTTACAAGAGATGGCCTGGGCGCTGGAGCCCCTGCTGGGTGTCCAAAAAGGTGTAAGCTTTCTTAAAGTCAGTGGGGTGTAAGAGCTTGCAACGACATTCCCACCCGTCGCGCCCGCAGAGGCCAATCAACAGGAGACAACGCCATGAGCGAACACGCCAGCACCCTCTATCACCCCCATCCCGATTTCGTCCAACAAGCCCATATCTCGGGCATGGATGCCTACCACGCCTTGTGCGAAAAAGCCGAAAAAGACTACCCCGGCTACTGGGCTGACTTGGCGCGCGAATACATCTCCTGGAAAAAGCCCTTCACCAAAAGCCTCAACGACAGCCAAGCGCCGTTTTTCAAGTGGTTCGAAGACGGTTTGCTCAACGTCTCCTACAACTGCCTGGATCGCCACGTCGACAAAGGCCAGGGTGACAAAACCGCCATCATTTTTGAAGCCGACGGCGGCGAGGTCACCCGCACCAGCTACGCGCAACTGCTGGCGCGCACCTGCCAAATTGCCAATGCCCTCAAGTCGCTGGGCATCCGCAAGGGCGACCGCGTCATCATCTACATCTCCATGTCCATCGAGGGCGTGGCCGCCATGCAAGCCTGTGCCCGCATCGGCGCCACCCACTCGGTGGTGTTTGGCGGCTTCTCGGCGCAAAGCCTGCGCGACCGCATCGAAGATACCGGCGCCAAGATGGTCATCACCGCCGACCACCAGGTGCGCGGTGGCAAGCAACTGCCCCTGAAGTCCATCGTCGACGAAGCGCTCGCATTGGGCGGCTGCGACAGCATCGCGCACGTGCTGGTGGTCAAGCGCTCGGGCGCTGAAGTGGCCATGACCGCTGGGCGCGACCTGTGGATGGCCGCTGTGGCTGACAAAGCGGCCACAACTTGCGAGCCCGAGTGGGTCGAAGCCGAGCACCCGCTGTTTTTGCTCTACACATCGGGGTCAACGGGCAAACCCAAGGGCGTACAACACAGCACGGCCGGCTATTTGCTGCACGCCGCGCTCACCACCCACTGGACCTTTGACTTGAAGCCCCACGATGTGTTTTGGTGCACCGCCGACATCGGCTGGGTCACCGGTCACACCTACATCACCTACGGCCCGCTGGCCTTGGGCGGCACCGAAATCGTGTTTGAAGGTGTGCCCACCTTCCCCGATGCGGGCCGCTTTTGGAAGATGATCCAAGACCACAAGGCCAGCATTTTTTACACCGCGCCCACGGCGATCCGCTCGCTCATCAAAGCCGCCGAAGGCACGGCAGCGGTGCACCCCGCCCGTTACGACCTGAGCAGCCTGCGCTTGCTGGGCTCGGTGGGTGAACCCATCAACCCCGCCGCCTGGGAGTGGTACCACAAGCACGTGGGCGGTGGTAACTGCCCCATCGTTGACACCTTCTGGCAAACCGAAACCGGCGGCCACATGATCACCCCGCTGCCTGGTGCCACGCCCATGGTGCCCGGTTCATGCACCTTGCCCTTCCCCGGCATACAAGCCGCCATCGTGGACGAAACCGGCAAAGATGTGCCCAATGGACAGGCCGGCATCTTGGTGGTCAAAAAACCCTGGCCCTCCATGTTGCGCACCATTTGGGGCGACCCCGAGCGCTTCAAGAAAAGCTACTACCCCGATGACTTTCAAGGCAAGTACTACTTGGCGGGCGACGGTGCCATTCGCGACGCGCAGTCGGGCTACTTCACCATCACCGGGCGCATCGACGACGTGCTCAACGTGTCGGGCCACCGCATGGGCACCATGGAGATCGAGTCTGCACTGGTGAGTTGCACCGAACTGGTGGCCGAAGCCGCCGTGGTGGGCCGCCCCGACGACACCACCGGCGAGGCCATTTGCGCCTTTGTGGTGCTCAAACGCAGCCTGCCCAGCGGAGAGGAGGGCAAAG
The DNA here is from genome assembly GCA_945901665.1 of Bordetella parapertussis. Next base: position 3,895 of record CAMDLJ010000242.1, read on the forward strand.
CCATCGCCAAACAACTGCGCGACCATGTGGCCAAAGAAATCGGCCCGATCGCCAAACCCAAAGACATCCGCTTTGGCGAAAACCTGCCCAAAACCCGCTCCGGCAAAATCATGCGCCGCTTGCTGCGCTCACTGGCCAAAGGCGAGGCCATCACCCAAGACACCAGCACCTTGGAAAACCCCGCCATCCTGAGCCAGCTTGGCCAAGCCTATTGATTTAATGGGGGTCAGATTCCAATTTCCCGCATCGGCGGGCTGGGGTCATTGGGGCAGGGTTAATTGGGGTCAGACACCAATTTAATGAATGGGGGTCAGATTCCAATTAATGGGGTGGCTCAAACTGAAGGGTGCTTGATCGCCAGTAATTGGGGTCAGGCTCCAATTTGATTTCATGCTGACAGGGGCTTGATGACCAGCACTTTGCACAGTGCGCGGTTGATCTCTTGCAGATCATCGGCTCCGATGTCGGTGATGTAGCCCGACAGCCGAGATTTATCGATGGCGCGAATGTGTTCTGTGCGCACTTTGGTGCTCGCGCCAATCGATGGTGTCGCCAGCAGC
>CAMDLJ010000243.1 GCA_945901665.1 Bordetella parapertussis
ATTTTACGGGTTTGTGTCAGACAAATCTGACATTTTCATGAAAAATTTAACTTACCCTTGTTTTACAGGGTTTGTCAAAGGCGGCCCAAATGGGTCCGCACCATGTGGCCAACCAAGGCTGCAGTGTGTTGCTGGGTGGGGGTGGTGGCCCGCCGGTCGCTGCTCACCAATGACAAGGCGATGGTGAAGGGTGGGGAGCCTATTTGGCGCAATTGGTAGGCCGAGGGTTTGGTCGACCGGGCCACCGCCTGGCGGCTCAGCAATGCACAGCCCACACCGTCGGCCACCAAATCTAAGATGGCCGATACCCCATCGATCTCCAACACCACTTTGGGCTGACAGTCATGCCGCGCCATCTCAGCCTCCAGGTGCATGCGGATGGCATTGGGTCGGCTGGGTGTGACCAGGGCCAAGTCGGCGACCTCGCGCCAGGCCAAGGTTGGTGGGGGCGGCTCCTCGGCCAGCCCGGGTGGGCGCGCCTGGACCAACACCAACTCCTCATCGATCAGGGCTTGGCGTTGCAAGCCATCGGTGGCTTGGGCGTTGTAGAGCACGGCAATGTCCAGCCGCCCATTGAGCAAGCTCTCGGCCAAATCGGCCGAAAGCCCTTCGCGAATACTCAGTTGCGCATGGGGCAATTCGGCCCGAAAGGCGCGGGTCAGCGGCACGGTGAGCACCCGGGCCACGCTGGGGGGCAGCCCCAAGGCCACGCGGCCACTCATGCCCCCGCGCAGTTGGTCCAGGTCCTCATGGGCGCGGGCCACTTGGTGCAAGATGCCGCGCGCGTGTTCGAGCAACAGTTTGCCCGCATCGGTGGTGACCGCCCCACGCCCGTTGCGCATGAGCAAAGTTTGGCGCAACTCCACCTCCAAACTGCGGATGTGGCGGCTCAAAGCGGGCTGGGCCAGGCCCAGCACCTGGGCGGCCCGGGTAAAGCTGGCTTGCTCGGCCACGGCCACAAAAGATTGCAGTTGTTGGAGGTCCATATCGTTAAATTGGATATAACCAATTATCTGATATTCAAAAAATACATATCAGATAGTGGCCCTGTGGTGTTGGGCTGCGCCGGGCGAAGCGCCACAATCAGACCATGTCTCAGCCTGCCACCCCCCACACCTTCAGCGCCATTTCGTCCAAAGCCACCCAAGCCGTTTTGGCCGACTTGACCCAAGCCTACCAAGCGCAATCCGGTGTGCTGTGGCAGGTAGAGGCCGTGGGCGGGGTGGATGCAGCGCGCCGGGTTCAAGCTGGCGAGGTGTTTGATGCGGTCATCTTGGCCAATGACGCCGTCGACCGCTTGATCGTTTCTGGTCAGGTGCAGGCGGGCTCACGGGTGGACTGGGTGCGCTCGCCCGTGGCCGTGGCTGTGCCCCAAGGCGCGCCGCGCCCAGACATTGGCAGTGCACAGGCGCTCAAGGCCGCCGTGTTGGCAGCCACCAAAGTGGCGTATTCGACCGGGCCCAGCGGCGTGTATTTGGAAAAGTTATTTGACCAGTGGGGCATCACCGCCGCCATGCAAGGCCGCTGCTTGCAGGCCCCGCCGGGGGTGCCCGTGGGGGCTTTGTTGGCCCGAGGTGAGGCCACCCTGGGTTTTCAGCAGCTCAGCGAATTGATGTCGCTGCCCGGCATCACCTTGTTGGGCGAGTTGTCCCCCGATGTGGCCTACATCAGTGTGTTCTCGACCGGCATGGGTGCGGCTGCGGCGGCCGATGCCCAGCGTGCGCCAGCGGTGCGCGACTGGATGCAATTTTTGGCCAGTGCCGAGGTTGAGCCGATCAAGCGCCGACACGGCATGCACTGGCTTTGATTTTTTATTTCTTGTTCCATCACTGAGGAAAACCATGTCTCTCATCATCGACTGCCACGGCCATTACACGACCGCGCCCAAAGCGCTGGACGACTGGCGCAACCAGCAAATCGCGGGCATCCAAGACCCCGCCAAAATGCCCAAAGCGGCAGATCTGAAAATCAGCGATGACGATTTGCGCCACAGCATCGAGACCAATCAACTCAAGCTGATGAAAGAGCGCGGCAGCGACATCACCCTGTTTTCACCCCGTGCCTCTTTCATGGCGCACCACATTGGCGACTTCCAGGTGTCGAGCACCTGGGCGGCGATTTGCAACGAGCTGTGCTTTCGGGTGTCCAAGCTTTTCCCCGACAACTTTGTGCCCGTTGCCATGCTGCCCCAGTCGCCTGGCGTGGACCCGGCCACCTGCATCCCCGAGTTGGAGCGCTGTGTCAAAGATTACGGCGCGGTGGGCATCAATTTGAACCCCGACCCCTCGGGCGGCCATTGGACCAGCCCACCCTTGAACGACCGCCACTGGTACCCGATTTACGAAAAAATGGTCGAGCACAACTTGCCTGCCATGATCCATGTGTCCACCAGTTGCAATGCCTGCTTTCACACCACCGGCGCGCATTATTTGAACGCCGACACCACGGCCTTCATGCAGTGCCTCAACAGTGACTTGTTCAAAGATTTCCCAACGCTGAAGTTTTTGATCCCGCACGGCGGCGGCGCAGTGCCCTACCACTGGGGGCGTTTTCGCGGTTTGGCGCAAGAGCTGAAAAAACCTTTGCTGGAAGAGCATTTGCTCAACAATATTTTCTTTGACACCTGCGTCTACCACCAACCCGGCATTGATTTGCTCAACACCGTGATCCCGGTCAAAAACGTGCTCTTCGCCTCGGAAATGATTGGTGCGGTGCGCGGCATTGATCCGCAAACCGGTCACTACTTTGATGACACCAAACGCTACATCCAGGCCAGCAAAATATTGAGCGATGCCGATCGGCAAGCCATCTATGAGGGCAATGTGCGCCGCGTGTTCCCTCGCTTGGACAGTTTGTTAAAACAGAAAGGTCACTGATATGAACAACATGGGCAAAGTCAAACGCAACATCCAACGCGCCGACAAAACGGCGGTAGAGCGCCTGGCCAAATACGGCGTGGCCACAGTCCACGAAGCCATGGGTCGGGTGGGCATGTTGCACACCTATATGCGCCCGGTTTACCCCGGTGCCCGGGTCTCGGGAACGGCGCTGACCGTGCTGCTGCACCCGGGGGACAACTGGATGCTGCATGTGGCTTGCGAGCAGGTCCAACCCGGTGACATCGTGGTCGCGGCCATCAGCGCGCCCTGCACCGATGGTTACTTTGGCGATCTGATCGCGACCTCCTTCAAAGCGCGTGGCGCCCATGGATTTGTGATTGACGCCGGTGTGCGCGATGTGTCTGAGTTGACCGCCATGGGTTTCCCCGTGTGGAGCAAATGCATCAGCGCCAAGGGCACGGTCAAGTCCACCTTGGGCCATGTCAATTTCCCCGTGGTCTGTGCTGGCGCCCTGGTCAATCCGGGTGACGCCATCGTGGCCGACGATGACGGCGTGGTGGTGGTGCCCGCTGAATTTGCAGCCCAAGCCGCCGATGCCGCTGCTGCCCGCGAGGCCAACGAGGGCGATAAGCGCACCAAACTGGCGGCCGGTGAGTTGGGCTTGGACATGTACAACATGCGCGCGCCGCTGGAGAAGGCCGGTTTGATCTACGTCGACTGATGTGCCATTGACTGCCTCACTGTGGAGCCTTGCGCATGCCATGGCAATGATCTTGTGCGAGGCAGCCACCGCCATGGCTGACGCACACTGAGGCTGACTCGTCTGCAACCAAGGATAAGAACCATGCAATTTGAAAAAACACCCGGTTGGCTCGATTGGTATACCGGCCCCAGCAAACCGCAATTTGTGCTGCCCGTTGGTGCGGTGGATGCGCACTGCCATGTGTTTGGACCCGGCGCGGAGTTTCCCTTCGCCCCCGAGCGCAAATACACGCCTTGCGACGCTTCCAAGCACCAGTTGTATGCCCTGCGCGACCATTTGGGATTTGCCAAAAATGTGGTGGTGCAGGCCACTTGTCACGGCGCCGATAACCGCGCCATGGTCGACGCCTTGCTGAACTCGGGCGGCAAAGCGCGGGGTGTGGCGACCGTCAAGCGCAGCGTCACCGATGGCGAGTTGCAGGCCATGCACGATGCCGGTGTGCGCGGTGTGCGCTTTAACTTTGTCAAACGCCTGGTGGACTTCACGCCCAAGGACGAGTTGCTGGAAATCGCCACCCGCATCAAGGCCTGGGGCTGGCATGTGGTGATTTACTTTGAAGCCGTTGACTTGCCCGAGTTGTGGGACTTTTTCACCGCGCTGCCCACCACCGTGGTGGTCGACCACATGGGTCGCCCCAATGTGAACCAAGCGGTGGATGGCCCTGAGTTTGCGTTGTTCATGAAGTTCATGCAGCAGCATGCGAACGTGTGGAGCAAGGTCACTTGCCCTGAGCGCTTGTCGCTGGCAGGTCCTGCGGCGCTGAATGGCCAGCGCAATGCCTACCGCGATGTCGTGCCCTTTGCCCGCCATGTGGTCGAGACCTTTCCCGACCGCGTGCTGTGGGGCACCG
>CAMDLJ010000244.1 GCA_945901665.1 Bordetella parapertussis
GACATTTCAGACGCTTACGCCACAGGGCGTGGTTCGCTCAAGGTGCGGGCGCGTTGGGTGATCGAAGACTTGGCCCGCGGCCAATGGCAGTTGGTGGTGACCGAATTGCCCCCCGGTGTCAGCAGCCAAAAAGTGTTGGAAGAAATTGAAGAGCTCACCAACCCCAAGGTCAAGACCGGCAAAAAAGCCCTGAGCCCAGAGCAAACCATGCTCAAAGCCACTATTTTGGCGGTGCTCGATGGCGTGCGCGACGAGTCCAGCAAAGACGCGCCGGTGCGTTTGGTGTTCGAGCCCAAAACCCGAACGATTGAGCAGCAAGAACTCATCACCACCTTGTTGGCGCACACCAGTTTGGAGAGCTCATCCTCCATCAACCTGACCATGGTGGGCTTGGACGGCCGCCCCGTGCCCAAGACCCTGCGCCAAATGCTGGAGGAGTGGATTGCTTTCAGGCAAACCACGGTGCAGCGGCGCTCGCAATTTCGTTTGGACAAGGTGCTGGCGCGCATCCATATTTTGGAAGGTCGCCAGTTGGTGTTGCTCAACATCGACGAGGTGATTCGCATCATCCGCCACAGCGACGAGCCCAAGCCAGCCTTGATCGAACGCTTCAAGCTCTCAGAGCGCCAAGCCGACGATATTTTGGACATCCGCTTGCGCCAGTTGGCGAGGCTGGAAGCCATCAAGATCGAGCAAGAGCTCAAGGAGTTGCGCGAAGAGCAAGGCCGTTTGGAAGACATTTTGGGCAGCGCCACCTCGCTGCGCCGCTTGATGGTCAAAGAAATCGAGGCCGACGCCAAAACCTTTGCCGATGCGCGCCGCACCCTGATCCAAGCCGAGAAAAAAGCCGTCGCCGAAGTCAAGGTGATTGACGAGCCCGTCACCGTGGTCTTGTCTGCCAAAGGCTGGGTGCGCTCGCGCACAGGACACGGCCACGACCCGTTGGGCTTTGCCTTCAAAGCGGGTGACGAGTTGTACGACACCTTCGAGTGCCGCACTGTCGATCAACTGATCGCCTTTGGCTCCAACGGGCGGGTGTACTCGGTGCCGGTGGCGTCATTGCCTGGTGCGAGGGGCGATGGCCAACCCGTCACCACCTTGGTGGACGTGGAAGCTGGTACGCAACTGGTGCATTACTTTGCTGGCCCTGGCACGCTCACCTTGTTGCTGAGTGGCTCTGGTGGCTATGGCTTTGTGTGTTGCATCGATAACCTGATTTCCCGCAACAAAGGCGGTAAGGCCTTTATCAGCTTGGGCGAGGGCGAAACCGTGTGTTGCCCGTCCCTGGTGGGCGGGGGCAATGGTGAAACGCCGCTGCCGATTGCCACCCATGTGGCCTGTGCTTCCACTGGCGGGCGCATCCTGACCTTTGCCATCAGCGAGCTCAAAGCCATGGAAAAAGGCGGACGCGGCTTGATGCTGATCGACTTGGAAGACAAAGACAGCTTGGCCGGTGCAGCGGCCTATACCCGCAGCGTGAGCATTGTGGGCGTGGGGCGGGGCGGGAAAGACCGTGAGGAAACGCTGGAAATTCGCAGCCTCAACAACGCCATGGCCATCCGGGCGCGCAAGGGCAAGGCGGCGGACTTGGGCTTCAAGCCCTCGGCGGTGTTGCGGGTGCTTTGAGTTGCAGGCTGTGCGCTTTGAGCCCAACGACCTGTGGCCCCACCTGAAGGGCGGGGCCGAGCTGGCCCCATGTACCTCAACCCAACTCAGCGATCAATTCAATTTCCACGCAAGCGCCCATGGGCAATTGGGCCACACCGAAAGCGCTGCGGGCATGGGCACTGCGCGTGCCAAACACTTGAGCGAGCAATTCACTGCAGCCATTGGTGACCAGGTGTTGCTCGGTGAAGGTGGGCGTGGAGTTGACCAGGCTGAGCACTTTGACAATTCGGCTGACGTCTTCCAGGGTTTTGCCCTGCGAATGGCAGGCGGCTTGTAAAGTGCCCAATAAATCGATGGCGATGGCGCGCGCGGCGGCTTGGCCGGTGGGGGTATCGGTGTCCAGGCCGAGTTGGCCGACCCAGGGCTTGCCGTTTTGGCGTGCAATATGACCACTCAAAAACACCAGCTTACCGGTGATGGCAAAGGGCACATAGGCTGCGGCTGGCGTGGCCACAGGCGGCAAAGTGATGTTCAATTCGGCGAGTCGTTGAGCGACGGACATGCGGGTCTCCATGGGGGTTTCAGGGGGCCGTTTCAGGCGAGTGCGCAGTGTAGCGGCCAAGCTTCAACCCAGTCATTGGACCGCGGACATGCGACTTGGGCACTCAAGAAAACCCGGCTTGGTGCCGATACACCTGGCATGAACACCTCGATCACCTTTTTCCATGGGGCCACCCGCCGTTTTTTAGCGGCTGGATGGGTCGGTGCCTTGCTTTTTTTGTGGGGTGTGGGCACTGCACAGGCCGAATGGGTCCCGTTGGAAAAAACCGAGCAGTTGGCCCATTTTTTTGACAAAGATTCGGTCAAAGCCGCGCACGTCACCCGCTATGCCTGGACTTTGACCGAGCTGGCCGATGCCTTGTCCAATTCCGGCACACCGGGCGCGGTCGCAGCACCCAAGGTCAAGTCGACCCTCACGCGCTGGCGGGTGCATTGCATCACCGACATGGTGGCCCGATTGTCGATCAGCTTTTATGAGCAACCCCAGGGCAAGGGTGCACCGGTTTCGAGCCAAGACGAGACTGAGTGGCGGGTGCGCGAAACCCCCATCCGGCCAGGTTCGGTTCAGGCTTTGTTGAAAAAAGAAGTTTGTCAGTAACTAAAAAGAGGTAAATTCGTTCGTTCGCGGGGCACCTGTCGCTCCGTTGGGAGGGCGCATGAACCCAAGCCGCGGCAGCGACCGCATCACCCCGGCGGCACTGGCCTGTGTGGCTGCCAGCGCCGCTCACCTTTGGCACCAACCGCTTTGGCCCCTGTGGGCGTATGCCCTGTGCGCCTTGATGGCCCTGTTTGGTTTGCTGGCGGGTGCACGCCTGATCAAGCCTGGGCCAGGTGCTGGTTGGGTGCAGGTGTTTTTTCCTGTGTTGGGTCTGGTGTTTGCGTTGGCGGGTTTGCGTGCCGTTTGGCATGCCGAACGCTTGCTGGCGCCGGATCTGGAGGGGCGCGACTTGACTGTGGTCGGCGTGATTTCAGCCTTGCCCCAACGCACCGAAGACAGCCTGCGTTTTCGCCTGTCCATCGAGTCTGCCCATTGGCAAGGCCAGCGTGTGACGGTGCCCCCAGAAGTGCTATTGGGCTGGTATGCCGGGCGCTGGGGCCACAAAGACCATGCCAGCATTCCCGCTTTGCGGGCAGGGGAACGCTGGCGCATGGTGGTGCGATTGAAGCAACCCCACGGCCAAGTCAACCCCCACGGCTTTGACTTTGAGCTGTGGATGTGGGGTCAAGGCTTGGGGGCCACGGGCTATGTGCGCGCAGGCCGCCATGACCCCCCACCAGTTCGTTTAGACGCCACATGGCAATACCCCGTGGCCCAATGGCGGCAGTGGATGCGCGAACGGGTTCAAGCGCGCATTGCCGATCCCCAGTGGTCGGGCTTGATCAACGCCTTGCTCATGGGTGACCAGGCCAGCATTGAGCGCGCCGATTGGGACGTCTTTCGCGCCACCGGCGTGGCCCATCTGGTGAGCATTTCAGGTCTGCATGTGACCATGTTTGCTTGGCTGTGTGCGGGCTTGGTGCGCTGGACATGGCGGCGCACCGACCGTTGGGGCCCCTCTTGGTGTTTGTGGTTGCCGGCAGATCAAGCTGCGCGCTGGGCGGGCTTGGGGCTGGCCGTGCTGTATGCGCTGTTCAGCGGTTGGGGCATTCCCGCGCAACGCACGATATGGATGCTCACCTGGGTCACGGTCTTGGCGGCCACGGGGCGGCGTTGGCCTTGGCCCCAGGTTTGGCTCAGCGCCTGTGCCTGGGTGTTGTTGGCCGATCCCACGGCCTTGGGACAAGCCGGTTTTTGGCTCAGCTTTGTCGCTGTGGGTGTGCTGTTTGCCACGGGTCAAGGGCCGCCCCCAGCCAGCGCGGATGTGTCATGGCCACAGCGCTTGTGGCGCTTGTGGCGCGAGCAACTGGCGATCACTTTGTGCCTGGCACCTTTGAGTTTGTGGCTGTTTCAACAGGTGTCCGTGGTGGGCTTGCTGGCCAATGCCGTGGCCATTCCTTGGGTGACCTTGTGGGTCACACCCCTGTGTTTGCTGGGAGCGTTTGTGCCGGCTGCATGGGATGTGGCGGCGGTGTCATTGCAGGCCTTGGTGGCCGGTTTGAACATCTTGGCTGCCTGGCCAGGTGCCGTGTGGAGCACACCGGCCCCCGCGGCCTGGGCCAGTGCAGCGGCGACGCTGGGCAGCTTGTTGTTGGCCATGCGCTTGCCGGGGGTGCTGCGCGCCATGGGCCTGCCCTTGAT
>CAMDLJ010000245.1 GCA_945901665.1 Bordetella parapertussis
ATCAAATCATTCAAATGCACTGATACACACCGCTTGTTTGAAGGAAATCGCGTGTCTCGCTGGGTCAACATTGAGCGAGCAGCACTCCGGAAGCTTCAACAATTGAATTGGTCTTCTGTGTTGGACGATTTGCGGGCTCCGCCAGGCAACAGGCTCGAAGCCTTAAAAGGCGACCGGAAAGGCCAGCACAGCATCCGTATCAATGAGCAATGGCGCGTTTGTTTCAGGTGGGGCGATGAAGGCGCCATGAATGTGGAAATTGTGGACTACCACTGAAAGGGGTTTACTGGTGAAAAAAATCAAACCTGTGTCTCCTGGCGAAATGCTGGAAGAAGAGTTTCTCAAGCCTTATGGCTTGACCAAATACCGATTGGCCAAAGACATTGGCGTGCCGCCGCAACGCATTGGGGACATCGTGGCTGGCAAGCGCGCCATCACCGCCGACACCGACTTGCGTTTGTGCCGCTACTTTGGGCTGAGTGATGGTTGGTGGCTGCGCGGTCAAATGGAATACGACATGGCCATCACCAAAGCCAAAATGCTCAGTATTTTGGCCGCGATTCGGCCCAGAGATTTATCACCCGCATAAACTGCACCATACAAATAGATTGAACGAAATTTCATCCGCCCAAGAAGAAAGAACAACATCATGACCGTTCCATTTGAAGTTCACCGCAACGCCAACCCCATGCCCAAGGCAGAGCGAGAGGCGCTGTTGGTCAAGCCCGTGTTTGGTCAAAACCGCACCGATCACCAAGTGGTGTGCACCTGGGAAAAAGAAAAGGGCTGGATCAGCGCCCAGGTTTTGCCGTATGGCCCGATCATGTTGGACCCGGCCGCTGCGGTGCTGCACTATGCCCAAGAAATATTCGAAGGCATCAAAGCCTATCGTTTTGCCGATGGATCGATCTGGACATTTCGCCCGCATGAAAACGCCAAGCGCATGCAATTGAGCGCGCAGCGCATGGCCTTGCCCGAAGTGCCTGAAGACATGTTCGTGGAGTCGCTCAAGCAGTTGATCGCCGTCGATGCCGACTGGGTGCCCGATGCAGCCAATGAAAAGTCGCTCTACATCCGGCCGTTTGAAATCGCCTCGGAGAATTTTCTGGGTGTTCGCGCCACCCACAAGGCGGAATACCGCGTCATCGCCAGCCCGGTTGGCGCTTATTTCACCGGTGGGTTCAAGCCCATCTCGATCTGGATCTCTCAAAAATCGGCACGGGCTGGAAAGAACGGCACGGGTGCGGCCAAATCGGGCGGAAATTACGCGGCGTCTTTGGTCGCGCAAAGCGAAGGCTACGACAACGGATGCTCGCAGGTGATGTTTTTGGACGCAGAAAGCAGCACCTACGTCGAAGAGTTGGGCGGTATGAACCTGTTCTTTGTGTTCAAGGACGGCCATGTGGCAACGCCCGCGCTGGACGGCGCTATTTTGAGCGGCATCACCCGCAAGTCGCTCATCCAATTGATGCATGACCGTGGCATCACCGTTCAAGAGCGAAAAATCAGCCTCGACGAGGTGAGGTCTGGCATCACCAGCGGCCTCATCTCAGAAGTGTTTGCCTGCGGCACGGCAGCGGTGATCACCCCGATTGGCGGTTTCAAAAGCACGACTGAAACCCTCAACCTGTCCGCCACCGAACCCGGCCCGCTGACCATCAGCCTGCGAGAAGAACTCACCGGCATTCAATACGGCCGCGTCCAAGACCGCCACAACTGGATGTTTCGCCTGCGGTAAATATGGGTCATCTGGCTGTGGGTGGGTAAAGCTGCAGCACAGTTAGCGCAGGCTTGGGGGTGAGACGGTCCTGATGAAGGGCCGTTTTTCTTTTAAATCCAAAACCGGAAAACATGCAAGATGAAAAAAGTCCGCATCAAAATTGACCCCGCCATGGCCAAGGGAAAGCCGGTTGGCCGAATCAATGCAGCCAAGGTTGACGCCACCACAGAAGCAGACATCGCCACGCACATGGCGAAAGACGAAGCACTGGCCATGCAAGATGCCGCCAAATTTGCACGCCGTGTGCGCCGCCGCCTGGGGTTTAGCCAATCCGAGTTTGCAACCCGCATTGACGTGTCACTGGCAACCATTCGCAATTGGGAGCAAGGCAAACGCAGTCCCACGGGCGCGGCCAAAGCCTTGCTTAAAGTGCTGGACAAAGCCCCAGAGGCTGCGCTGGCGGCACTGCATTGAGCCAAATGTCAGCGCCTGTCTAATCAGAAGGCAGAAGGGCGATTTGCAGGTTAAACCAGAAGCGCACCTTGATGCTGATATCATTAATCATAATATGCAATCATTGATGTCAATTGCCATGAGGTGCCTATGTCCTCCATCACCATTCGCAACATCCCTGAAGAAACCCACCGCGCTTTGCGAGTTCGCGCGGCAATGGCTGGGCGAAGCACTGAGGCTGAAGTTCGGGCCATTCTTGAAAGCGCCGCGAGGCCAGATGACCGCATCAAGCTAGGTTCCTTGTTGGCTGAAATTGGCCAGCAAGCTGGCGGCGCTGATCTTGTCATTGAGCGTGACAAAACCCCCACCGAACCGCTGAGCTTTGAATGATTCTGCTTGACACCCATGTCATCTCTGAGTCTTTGAAGTTCGCCGGTGATGCACGCGTGCTGGCCTGGTTGGATGCGCAATTGATCGAATCGCTGTATGTGTCAACGATCAGCTTGGCTGAGTTGCGTTTTGGAATTGCGGCGCTCCCGTCGGGCAAACGAAAAGACACACTGCACAACAGCCTTCAGCAACGCATCTTGCCTTTATTTCATGGGCGAATATTGCCCTTTGATGAAGCTGCCTCTGAAACATACGGGGTGCTTCGAGCCCGCGCGCGGTCACAAGGAAAAGCCATTGCAAGCGCAGATGGCTACATCGCCGCAACAGCCATTCACCATGGATTGATGGTTGCCACCCGCGACACTGCGCCGTTTGAGGCGGCGGGTCTGAAAGTGATCAATCCTTGGGATTCGCCTCAATGATTCGATTGCCCCTAGGCATTTTCTAAGCTCTTCAAACTCAACCCACTGCCAATAAACTGACCTCTTTCAGCGCATCTTTCATTCAATATGCGCCAACTTCAAGTCGTAGGCAGTTTGCAGGCTCAATCGGTCAAAACATCATCGTCCTCAGGCGCGATTCCACCCTTGCGGCTTAAAAATTTCAGTGCCGCATTCACATCACCTTGCTTGGCGCGTTCAGCAAAATAGTCAGCGGTCTTCATGGCCGCCCGCATGGACCCGGTGGTGGCCATCCGGGGTTGAGGCAGCGATGAACATTTACACACCCACCACAACCGCGCCGGTGTTGGCTTTGCGCGGCATTCGCAAGTCGTACAACCTGGGCGAAGCGAATGAAACCGAGGTCTTGCACGGCATCGACCTGGACTTGTGGGCCGGGGAGTTTTGTGCGGTGGTGGGGCCATCGGGCTCGGGCAAAAGCACCTTGCTCAACATCGTGGGCTTGCTCGACCGGCCCACCCAAGGCGCATTGACCATGACCGGCCAAGAGACCACGCGCATGAACGACGCGCAGTTAACCCAACTGCGCGGCCACACCATTGGCTTTGTGTTTCAGTACCACCACCTTTTGGGTGCCTTCAGCGCCCTGGAAAACGTGCTCATGCCGATGTTTGCCGACACCGGCTTTGCCACCGACGCGGCCCGGCTACGCGCCAGCGCCTTGTTGGGCAGCGTGGGCCTGACGCCTTGGCTGCATGTGCCCGCAAGCCATTTGTCCGGGGGGCAGCAGCAGCGGGTGGCGGTGGCACGGGCCTTGGCCATGAAGCCGGCCTTGATCCTGGCCGATGAGCCCACCGGCAACTTGGACAGCAAAAGCGCCGACAGCGTTTTTGAGTTGCTCCAGCGCGTGTGCAAAGAGCAAGGCACCGCCGTTTTGTTTGTCACCCACAACCCCTTGTTGGCCCAGCGCTGCGACAAGACCATCGCCGTGGTCGATGGCCGGGTTGGCGGGTCTTAGCGCAGGCAGCGGCCCCCCTTTTATTTGACGGCATGGCCGCAGGCCTTGGTGCGGGCTTGTTGGGAAATGCGGCTGGATATGCGCCATATGTAGCACTAAAGCAACAAATTTAGGAAAATAGTGAAATAACGCCCGATTAGTACCTTTTAATCAAAAAAATTTAACCAATAGTTAAAAATAGACAAAAAATTAGTCAAAATAGCCTTTTCATGTACTACTAAAGGTTGTGAATATGTCGGTCTACAAGCTATTACAGACGGATACAAAACTCGCCCCTGGTTCGGATGGGCGTGGCAAATCTCAGGCGATAGGTGATATCCGCCAGGGGCCGACGGGGCGTTTTGCCTTGATCTTGGATGCCTTGCCGCACCACGCTTACCGTTTGGTCGATGCCCAAACGGAAAACATCGTTAAAGGCCA
>CAMDLJ010000246.1 GCA_945901665.1 Bordetella parapertussis
CGTGAAGTGGCCCAAGGCCTGGATTACGTGGGCGTGTTGTGCGTGGAGTTTTTTGTGCTGCATCCAGATGGACCCAGCGGCAAACCCAGCCTGGTGGTCAACGAAATCGCGCCGCGCCCACACAACAGTGGGCACCACAGCATCGACAGCTGTGATGTGTCGCAGTTTGAATTGCAAGTGCGCTGCATGGCGGGCTTGCCTTTGGTGCCGCCGCGCGCCCACAGTGCGGCCGTGATGCTCAACCTCTTGGGTGACCTGTGGTGGCCTCGGGCTGTGTCCGCAAGCGCGCCAGTGCAACAACACAAGAATGCTCACCCACCCACCGAGCCAGCCCGCGAGCCCGATTGGGCCGCCGTGCTGGCCTTGCCCGGCGTGCACTTGCACCTGTATGGCAAAACCCAGCCGCGCCGGGGGCGCAAGATGGGCCACCTGACCTGCACCGCCCCTGCGCTGGCGCAAGCGCGCGATGTAGCGCGGCAAGCCGCGCAATGCCTGGGGCTGGCACCATGGTGAACCGCGCATGATTCATTCCGGCACCGATGACCAGGCCGTGGCCCTGGCCGCCCAGTGCTTGCGCAACGGGGGCTTGATCGGCTTGCCCACAGAAACGGTTTACGGCTTGGGGGCCGACGCCAACAACCCCGCTGCCGTGGCCCAGGTGTTTGCCCTGAAAGGCCGGCCCAGCGACCACCCGCTGATCGTGCATGTGCTGTCCATCGACCAAGTGGCTGTGTTTGCCGCCGAGGTGCCCGAATTTGCCCACCGCTTGATGGCCGCCTTTTGGCCCGGCCCCTTGACGCTGATCTTGCCGCGCCAACCCGGTGTGGCCGCGCCAGCCGCAGGTGGCCAGGCCACGGTGGGTTTGCGCTGCCCATCGCACCCCGTGGCGCAGGCGGTGTTGAAGCATGCCTTGGCCTTGGGCGTGAGCGGCGTGGCCGGGCCCAGTGCCAACCGCTTTGGCCGTGTCAGCCCCACCACCGCCGCCCATGTGGTGCAGGAGCTGGGGGACGATCTGCTGGTGCTCGATGGCGGCGCTTGTGCTGTGGGCATTGAATCCACCATCGTCGACTGCAGCCGGGGCCTGCCGGTGTTGCTGCGCCCCGGCATGCTGTCACTCGATGCCCTCAGCGCTGCTGCCGGACAAACCGTGTGGCCCATGGGGGGTCCAGATGCCTCTGATGTTCAGAGTGCTTTTGGCGCAGCGGGTGCTCACCATGGGCAGCACCCGTCGGCCAACGCCAACCAGGGGGGCGGGTTGTCGGGGCTGGCTGCCCCCGCCCCCAAGGCCTCGGGCACCTTGGATGCCCACTATGCGCCAAGCGCCAAAGTGCGGCTGCTCAGCAGCGCGCAAATCCACGCCAGCTTGGGCGCAGGCAACCTGCCAAGGGGGTCGGGCGTGGCGATTTGGTCCCACCAGCCGGTGCACGGGCCCGGCGTGCAGCACCACCCCATGCCCCACACACCCGCCCAAGCCGCCCACATGTTGTTCGCCTGGATGCGCCAATGCGACGACGCTGGCGTGGCTGAGATTTGGGTCGAGCACCCCCCAATCGACCCCGCTTGGGACGGGGTGCGTGACCGCTTGCAACGCGCCGCCGCTGCCGCCCTGGCCGGGCCCAGCGATCCTTCTTAATATCGTTAAACTCTGGTTTTGCTTTCTGCACCGATTGCCACCATGAAACAGACCCACCGCTTCGCGCGCTTATTGGCCTGCGCCGGCTTGATTGCCGGCACGCTCAGCCTGTGGGGCTGCGGCTCGGCCAGCACCTACGACCCCATCACCCCGACGCGCATCGTGGCCTTTGGAGACGGCCTGTTGGATGTGGGGCAATCGGGGCGAACGGTGACCGTTAAAAACAGCAGCGGTACTGACGTCACGTTCCCTTACCGCTTCACCATCAACACCGGCACCACCACCAATACCTCCAGCACTTTCATCGAGTCGCTGGCCGGTTACTTTGGCTTTGGATCGGTGATTTATCCCACCACCACGACCGCTTTGCCCAGCACGGGCGCTTACAGCTATGGCGAGTTTGGGGCATTGGTGTCGGGCGCGGCGGGCACCAAAGATGCCCGCGGGTGCATCAAAGATACGGTCTCTACAACAACGACAACGGCCTACTGCGCCTACAACCTGCAAGCCCAAATAGATTTGTTTTTGGCCAAAGCCACGCCCACGTCCAACGACTTGTTTGTCATCTCGATCGGCACTGGCGACATCATGGCCACCGGCATCCAAGGCACGACCACCACCCCTTATGTGGGGTTTGATACTTTGCAAACTTTGCTGGGCGGTCCGTTGACGGCAACGCAAATCAACGCCCGCATGCAAACTGCCGCAGAGGCCTTGGCCGTGCAGATCAAGCGCCTGACCGATGCCGGCGCCAAATACGTGCTGGTGATCGGGCCGCCCAATGTGGGCCGCAGCCCATGGGCGGCCGAGACTGGAAATGCCACATTGCTGCAAAACCTGAGCTACAACACGGGTTCGGGCGTGACCTCCATGGGCTCTGAGGGCTTGGCACGCATCCAAGCCACATTTGGCAACAAGACCAACAACTCGGTGCTGTTTGTGGAGATCAGCGGCTTGGTCAACACCTTGACCGATGGCACCAACACCACCTTTGCCAACCGCTCCAGCGCCATCTGTGCCAGCACCACATCCATCACCGTGGGTGGGGTGACCACCACCATCAGCTCCACCACCACAGATACTGCCCAAAGCAACGGCACGGGCACCGGCCGCTTGACTGCGGCTTTGTGCACCGTTGATACATTGGGGGGCAACAACCCAGGCACTTTTGTCTATGCCGATGGCGTGAACTTCACCCCCACTATGCAAGGCCAGTTTTTCTCCCAGGCTTTGTCGCGCATGCGTTTGGCCGCTTGGGTCAACTGACCCTTTTGTCGCGCCGCCAGTTTCCCTGCTGGCAGCATACCCCTGAGCTGTTGAACACGCCACGCCTGACCACTGTACCGGGGCTCAGGGCTTGGCTGCGCGATCGGCCTGTTTGGCGCTCCAATCCACCAGCACATCAAACAAGGCCCGGGCATTGGCACCAGTGACCTGTGGGCTGTTGACCAGGGCCACCAGCACCAGGGTTTTGCCGCCGGGGCTGTGCACAAACCCGGCCACACCCGACACATCGCGCAAGCTGCCGGTTTTGAGGTGGGCGCTGGCCTGGGCGCGGCTGCGGCGCAGGGTGCCGTCTTGGCCACTCAGGGGCAGCGAGGCCACCAACTCGGCCTGAAACGGGCTGCGCTGCACCCACAACAGCAAGCGCGCCAAGCCCTGGGCCGAGCTGCGCTCTTCGCGGCTCAGGCCCGAGCCGTTGTCCAGCACCGGCACGGGCTCGCCCAAACGCTCGCGCCACCAGCGCAGCACCACCTCGCGCGAGGCCTCCAAACTGCCCACGCCGCGCTGCTGCAAACCCAGGGTTAAAAACAACTGCTGGGCCATCACGTTGTTGCTGAACTTGTTGATGTCGCGAATCAGCTCACCCAAAGGGGCTGATTCAAACTGAAACAAGGGGCGCAGATCGGGTGGTACGGTGCCTTCGCGCACCGTGCCGCTCAAGCCTTGGGGGCCCGCGACGAGCTGCCACATCGCGGCCACGGCGCGGCGGCTGTGGCTGGCCGGGTCGGCATAGGCCAATGGCCAGGCGCGCTCGCCACAACTGGCCGGGTAGTTGCCGAGCAAGCGGATGCGTTCGGGGTCTTGAAAGTCAGCGCGCAAGCTGGCGCGGTAGTCGGTGCAAGGCCCCCCCACCAAGGGGACGGTGGTGGTGTGGCTGACACCGGCCAATGGGGGGTCGAGTTGCACATGGGCCAGCTTGGCCGCGGCATCGGGCACAAAACCCAACACGATGGACTTGAAGTTGATGAGCAGCGCATCGGGCGCTGCGTTGTAAGGCCGCAGCGGTTCGCCGTCGAAGCTGGCCGGGTCGCGCGGGGCCAGGGCAAAGGCGCTGCGATCCAGCACGATGTCGCCTTGGATGCGCACCACGCCCTGCGCTTGCAAGCGGCGCAGCAGCAGCCACAACCGCTCGACCACCAAGCGCGGGTCGCCTTGACCCCGCAGGTAAACATTGCCTTGCAACACGCCGTCTTTGATCGGGCCATCGGCATACACCGGGGTGTTCCAGGTGAAAGCGGGGCCGAGCAAGTCCAGCGCCGCCGTGGTGGTGACCAGCTTCATCAGGGACGCGGGGTTGACGCTGACCTCGGGCCGGTGCTGCCACAAAGCGTGCTCGGGCCGCTGCGGGTCGAGGATGACCACACTCAAAGCGTCGGCGGGGATTTTCAGGCGCTCCAGGGCTTGGGCCAACTCGCTGGGTGGGGTGTTGGGCTTTTGCCCCCAAACCGGTCCAGCAAACCACAAGCACCAGGCGACCCAGC
>CAMDLJ010000247.1 GCA_945901665.1 Bordetella parapertussis
TGCGCAGCTTCATCGACACCATCTGAGCCGAACACGCGTATGAAAAAGGACGCCCGAGGGCGTCCTTTTTTGTTTGTCACATTTGCGGCTGGGTCATGAGTCAGTCAGACCCCCATGCCGCTAAATATTAAAACCGCACAAAGCCGGTGATCCCCAGTTCGTTGACATTGCCTTGGTCGCTCAGTGGTTGCCGGGTGCGGTAAACCACCTTGGCATACTTGCCTTGGTAGCCGAAAGACAAGGCGTTGAAATAGCTGTCCCAACCCAGCTCTAGCCAATGCTCGCCCGTCAAACGCATGCCATGGCTCAAGCCTGCCATGGCATGGCTGCGCATGGATTGCCCCACCACCCGCCAACGCCTGTCTGTGCCCGCATGGACCCAATCCATTTGGTATGTGGGCTCCAGGGTTTGCGTGATTTCCCTGCGGTTCACATCGTTCATGCCGGTGAGCGAAGGCTTGGCAAAGCCGTTCTCGTCTTTGCCCACCTGCTGGTTGTTGATGGTCAACTGCGTGTGGGGCATGTTGCGCCAAACCACCGAAGAAAAAGCATTGTTGACGGCCAACCCCAGTTTTTGCTGCGCGTTGAGGCGGTAGGTGGCCCCCACATCCAGCGCATAACCTTCGGCGCTGACTTTGGCATCTCGAATGTAGGGATAGGTCGCGCTGGATGCACTGTCGTTGGTGTTGACATTGAAGAGATAGGCTGCCGTGGTTTGTTGCACCGTGCCATTGGCCTCGGTCAAACGCAAGCTGTTGCCCATCAAGGCGCTGACACCCAGCCCCAGCGCCCAGGTCTGCTGTCCCAAGCCTTGAAACCCAAAGGCCTTTTCCACCTTGACGCCCGTGGCTTCATAGCCCGCAAACTGCACACCCACGGGCATGGCCTGTGTGCTGGGCAAGGATCGCCCGGCCATGTTGGCGCTGAGCACATCCAGGGTTTTTTCTTCAATCTCCAGCCACGCGTCTTGTTTCTTGAACGCTGAAAAGCGCCATCCTGGCCGCTCATAGCCCAGGGCCAACATGGATTGGACGATGGCCAAATTTTTGCCCGAACGGGGGGCATATTTCACATCGCCTTTGTACACCTCGCCGGCAAACATGGGGCCCATGCCGCTGGCAGACATGAAGGTATTGGCCTCCAAGGCATGGGCCGAGGCAAAGCCTTGCGAGGTGGTTGCCTCGGCCAGTTCAGCTGGGTTGACGACATGCAGCACGCCAGACCATGCGGGCAGGCCCATGGACCACAGAGCGGCTAGCGCACTGCGCCGTGCACAGATGAAAAATTGCCCACGCAAGGTGGGCAATTCAAAGCACATGAGGAAGAGGGCTTTAGTTCAGGCTGATGATCGTGCCGTCTTTGAAGAAAAACGCTTGGTTGCCAGAGTTGCCCGGAAGAGATTTGTAGACCCCCAATTCCGTCTTCTCATCAGCGGCATAAACCATGGTGTCTTTGCCCGGCACGGACCAGATACGGATACCGTCTTGGTTTTGCAATTTGAAGGTGCCAGGTTTGTTCTCGTCATCTTTGTTGCTCTCACCCGTACCAGACAACACAAAGCCGCCCACAATTTCCAATCGGATGCTGACATTGTTCACCGCGATCTTGTTGGCGGCACTGAAGACTTTAGAGAAGGCCAAACTTGTTTTGACATAGTCTGTAGACTTTTTGCCGTAAACACCCCCCTCAACGTTCACAGTTGCCCCATCGTCATTGCCAAAAGAAATGTCTTTTGTGCTGTCAATCTCCTTGTATTTGGGTCGCTGGAAGGTGATCTTGCCTTTGAGCACATCACCGGCGCCACCAGTGCTGGTGTCAGTGATGGTTCCGTCAAACGCCATCTTGGTGGGCTCCTGGTTCTTCTGATTTTTGTCTCGTGAAAATTCGCTGGCCGTCAGGGTACCCGTTGCGCTGCTGTTGTACCCGGTGAATATGAATGCCAAGTTCAAGGCATTGGCATTTTCTTCGGTCACACTCCCTTTGTCGTCCTTGGTCTGGGTCACTTGAACATACGAACCAGTGCCCAATTCATATTTCACCACCTTGGTATCGTCAACTTCGACCGAACCACTCTTGGGCGACTCATAAGCTGCCACAGAGCCAGAAAGGCTGTATTTCATGTCTGTGGTGCCCACAGCCGTCGACGACATGGCCAAAGACACTTTGTTGTAACCCACAAACAAGGTGTTGGAAGGATTGGAGGGAGGCAGGTCGGCCGTGATGTTGAGGCTGGACCAGTAGTCAGGGGAGCCAGCGAGCTTGGTGCGGGACACGGTGCCTGTGCCAACAAAATTGGTGCAGGTGGAACCTGTGGTTTCACTCCAAGTGGTTTTGGAGGTGTCGTAACCAGCTGTCAATGAGGTCAAACATGCACTGTTGTAGGTGTTCAAGCCAGTCAGTTTGTCAAAGTTGTATGGGCCCGCCCGAACAAAAGTATTTTGATATGGGATGATCCATCTGTATTGATTGTTGACGTTTGCTGGCGTTGCTGTCAGCGCCACGATGGTCCTGACCATTCCCATATCAAAGGTGTCGCTGCCAGTAGGTTTCAAAACAACAGCTTGCGCAGCCGCTCTTCCAACCAAAATGTTGCTAAGAGTACTGCTTGTGGTGGTGGGAGATTTAAAGAAGCCATTGAAACTTGTGGTGGGGATCGCACTGGCGTTATTCCAAGCTGTTGATCCGCTGGTTACGATACAACGCACTTCAGCAGTGGATTGCGCCGTGCTTAACTTGGGCATGGTGCAAATAGAGTAATCACTCGTGCCATTGAGCATGCCCCCAACCGTGCCTGAAATATCGTAGTAATAGGTGACCGAGTTGGAAACAAAGGTTTTCAAGTTAGTTGTGTCGGTCCCGGTGGCCTGATCATAGAGTTTGACGCCCAATTGAACAGCGCCCAAGCGATTCATCACCCGATCCACATCGGGGCGAAACACCTTTTGAATTTCCGTGTCTACGCGTGTGCTTTGCTTGTCCAGGTAGCCCGTTTTGGACGAGTTAGAAAAACGATCAAATGCTTCGCGCATGAATTTGGCCATGGTTTTGGCCGCACCCATCGACGACATTTGCGTGGTGGTGGGGGCTGTATAAGCCACATTGCCGCTGGCATCAGGCGTTTTGGCCTTCAACTCGGCCAGGCTGGTCGTGGCAGATGAGACGTCTTTGTCCAAGCTGGCTTTGATCGAAGAGGACAACTCGCTGGCGGTGGTCAACCCAGACAGCGCCAGTTTGGCTTGGATGTCGCTGCTGCTGGTAGGGTCAATTTTTCTGATCTCCATCACACCTTTGGCATTGCGAATGGGCACATTCACATCAACCGTGGCCCCAAACACACTGGCCATGGTGGTGCCTGCCGACTGCTTGACCGAGGTGGTGCTGGGGGCCATGGCTTTCATGGCCTTGATACCGCAAGCCACCGACGAGCAGTTGACATTGGTTGTCGGGTCTTTCAGAAATACCTTTGTCGAGTCGGTGCTGGTGCTGGCACTCACCACTTGCGCCAACTTCTGAACCATGGCAATTTGTTTGCCCATGGCGTCCGAGTCAGTGGATGAACTTTGCAAGTCCACCACGGGTTTGGTCGAGAGATCAATGCCGAAATTGCTTTGCACCATGGCATTGGCCGCGTTCACCGCAGTGGTGTCGATCGAGCCAGCCGTTGCGCTGTCAATGGCTGCACTGGCGGCGATTTCGCTGAAGGGGGTCACATGGGTTGTGGTGCCTGCGGCAGCCACCACCGCGCGAAGGCCCTCGGTGACTGAGAAATCCACATAATCACCCGTGGTTTCATCCAACATCTTGGATACGCCCGTGACAGGCATGATCTTCACCACCACAGGACCCGTCCAACCATCTGTCAAAGAAACACTGTAACTGCCATCATCTGCAGTGGTGCCCGTGGCGCACTGTGTATCAGCCTCAACAGATCCGCCAGAAATACGGCACACCAAAACCTTGGCTTTTTGGATGATGCCTTTGGCCGCAAAACCTTCGGTCACTGTGGCCGTGGTTGAAGTGCTGGTGCTGGAGCTGCCACTGCCACTGCCACAAGCGCTCAGAAGGGCTGCGGCAGACAAGACAAAAATAGATGAAGTAAATCGAGTGAACATGTGATGATATTTCCCAGTTTTGCAAATCTTTGAGATCATAAACTATTTCTCAAATTTAAACAACGAAATTACAAAAAATCACATCTGTCTTTTTGCCATATATATCAATTTCTAAACAAATAGTTCACAAGAGCAATCATGTGACCTCATCTTTACCAGGCCATCAAGCAAACACCTCGGTATCGACCTCGGCATTGGCCTGGTCGTTGTAGCGGTTGCCCACCACATTGTGTTGGCC
This sequence comes from Bordetella parapertussis, assembly GCA_945901665.1. Next base: position 4,351 of record CAMDLJ010000247.1, read on the forward strand.
GATCATGGCCTCTAGGCGCAGCAT
>CAMDLJ010000248.1 GCA_945901665.1 Bordetella parapertussis
TACACGTCGTTCTCAGACCGTGAAATTGTCATGCGCCTGTTGGGCGATGAAGCCTGGGATTGGCTGGAGCGTTTGCGCCAAGAGCGCCGAACCGGCCGCTCAGCGCGCATGCTCTACGAAGTGCTGGGCGACATTTGGGTGGTTCAGCGCAATCCCTACTTGCAAGATGATTTGCTCGACAACCCGGGCAGACGTCGTTTGTTGGTTGAGGCTTTGCACCACCGTTTGGGCGAGGTGCAAAAACGCCGCACGCCCAGCGACGATGCCCCGCGCGATGTGTGGGTGGGCCGTTTGCTCGAGGCTGCCGGCGCAGCTGTTGACGGCTTTGCTCAAAATTTTGAGCGCATGGCGGCTTTGCGGCGCAAAGCGCAAAAGGTGCTGCGCAAATGCACCGCTGCCGACAACATCAAGTTCGACGGCCTGAGCCGCGTGTCCCACGTGACCGATGCCACCGATTGGCGCGTTGAGTACCCGTTTGTGGTGCTCACCCCCGACTCTGAGGCCGAGATGGCCAATATGGTCAAGGCCTGTATCGAGCTGGGCCTGACGATCATCCCGCGCGGCGGCGGCACCGGATACACCGGTGGGGCCATTCCGCTGACGTGGAAGAGCGCGGTCATCAACACCGAAAAGCTCGAAACCATGACCGAGGTCGAGCACCTGAGCTTGCCGGGCATCGATCACCCCGTGCCCACCATTTGGACCGAGGCCGGCGTGGTCACCCAGCGCGTGGCCGATGCCGCTGAGCGCGCCGGTTTTGTGTTTGCGGTCGACCCTACCTCCGCCGAGGCATCGTGCATTGGCGGCAACATCGCCATGAATGCGGGCGGCAAAAAAGCCGTGCTGTGGGGCACAGCCCTGGACAACTTGGCCAGCTGGCGCATGGTCACCCCCGATGCGCAGTGGCTGGAAGTGGTGCGCTTGTCGCACAACCTGGGCAAGATCCACGATGCCGATGTGGCCAGCTTTGAGCTGCGCTACTTTCAAGCCGATGGCACAACCCCCATCCGCACCGAGCGGCTGGACATTCCGGGCAAAAGTTTTCGCAAAGAAGGCCTGGGCAAGGACGTCACCGACAAATTCCTCAGCGGCTTGCCCGGTATCCAAAAAGAGGGCTGTGACGGCCTGATCACCAGCGCGCGCTGGGTGGTGCACCGCATGCCGGCGCACACCCGCACCGTGTGCCTGGAGTTTTTTGGCCATGCGCGGGATGCCGTGCCCAGCATCGTCGAGATCAAAGACTTTATGTTTGCCGAGGTGCGCCGCAGCGGTACCTTGCTGGCAGGCTTGGAACACCTGGACGACCGCTATCTCAAAGCCGTGGGTTACACCACCAAGAGCAAGCGTGGCGGTCTGCCCAAAATGGTGTTGATTGGCGACATCGCCGGTGACGACGCCGACGCCGTGGCCCGCGCCACCTCGGAGGTGGTGCGCTTGGCCAACTCGCGCAGTGGCGAGGGTTTTGTGGCCGTCAGTGCCGATGCGCGCAAAAAGTTTTGGCTGGACCGCAAGCGCACCGCGGCCATCAGCCGCCACACCAACGCTTTCAAAATCAATGAAGACGTGGTCATCCCCTTGCCGCGCATGGCCGAGTACACCGACGGCATTGAGCGCATCAACATCGAGCTGTCCCTGCGCAACAAAATCGCCTTGTGCCACGCCTTGGACGCGTTTTTGACCGAGGGGCAATTGCCCCTGGCCAAAACCGATGACGCGGGGGACATCCCTGCTGCCGAGTTGCTCGAAGACCGCGTGGCCCAGGCCCGTGCCCTGATTGCCCAGGTGCGCGATCAGTGGCAGGGTTGGTTGACCAATGTCGACACCTTGTTCCCGCAGTTGCAAGACCACAGCCTGCGCGCCAGCTGGAAGCAGCAAATCCGCCCGGGGCTGGAAAACGTCTTCAGCGGCGCAGCTTTTCAGCCCTTGCTCAAAGCTTGCTTGGACATTCACCAAAAAGTGCTCAAAGGCCGGGTGTGGGCGGCTTTGCACATGCACGCCGGTGACGGCAATGTGCACACCAATTTACCGGTCAACAGCGACGACTACGACATGCTGCAAACCGCCCACGAAGCGGTGGGTCGCATCATGGCGCTGGCACGCTCGCTCGATGGCGTGATCTCGGGTGAGCACGGCATTGGCATCACCAAAATGGCCTACCTGAGCGACGCCGAGTTGCAGCCCTTTGCCGACTACAAAGCGCGCATGGACCCGCAGGGCCACTTCAACAAAGGCAAGTTGCTGCGCCAACCTACCCACATCGATACCGATGTGCGTGCATCCGGATTGAGCCAGGCCTACACGCCCAGTTTTGGCCTGATGGGGCACGAGTCGCTGATCATGCAGCAGTCCGATATTGGCGCGATATCCGAGTCCATCAAGGACTGTCTGCGCTGCGGCAAGTGCAAGCCGGTGTGCGCCACCCATGTGCCACGGGCCAATTTGCTCTACAGCCCGCGCAACAAAATTTTGGCCACCTCGCTGCTGATCGAAGCCTTTTTGTACGAAGAACAAACCCGCCGTGGGGTGTCGATCAAGCACTGGCAAGAGTTTGAAGACGTGGCCGATCACTGCACCGTGTGCCACAAGTGCGAGTCACCGTGCCCGGTCAAGATCGATTTTGGTGATGTGACCATGAACATGCGTAACTTGTTGCGCAAGATGGGCAAAAAAACCTTTCGCCCCGGCAACGCGGTGGCCATGATGTTCTTGAATGCCACCAACCCCGAGACCATCAAGTTCATGCGGTTGGGCATGGTCGAGGTGGGCTTCAAAGTGCAGCGCTGGGCCAACGATCTGTTGCAGCAATTCACCCGCAAGCAAACGGTTCGACCGCCCTCCAGCGTGGGCACAGCGCCCATCAAAGAGCAGGTGATTCACTTTGTGAATAAAAAAATGCCCAAAGGCTTGCCGAATAAAACGGCACGGGCTTTGTTGGACATTGAAGACAGTGACTACGTGCCCATCATCCGCAACCCCCAAGCCACCAGTGCCGACAGTGAAGCGGTGTTTTACTTTCCTGGTTGCGGCTCGGAGCGCTTGTTCAGCCAAGTCGGCTTGGCCACCCAGGCCATGCTCTGGCACGCTGGCGTGCAAACTGTGTTGCCTCCAGGTTATTTGTGCTGTGGCTACCCCCAGCGAGGTTCGGGCCAACAAGACAAGGCCGACAAAATCATCACCGACAACCGGGTGTTGTTCCATCGTGTGGCCAACACCCTCAATTACCTGGACATCAAAACAGTGGTGGTCAGCTGCGGCACTTGTTATGACCAATTGCAAGGCTACGAGTTCGACAAAATATTTCCCGGTTGCCGCATCGTCGACATCCACGAGTACTTGCTGGAAAAGGGCATCACACTGAATGCCGCACAGCAAGGCCAATACCTGTACCACGACCCGTGTCACAGCCCGATGAAGCAGCAAGACCCGATGAAAACGGTCAAGGCCTTGGTGGGCGAGCAAGTGCTCAAAAGTGAGCGTTGCTGCGGCGAGTCGGGCACCTTGGGGGTCACCCGACCCGACATTTCCACCCAAATTCGTTTTCGCAAAGAAGAAGAATTGCGCTTGAACGAGGCCAGCTTGGCCCAGATGAGTGGCAATGTCACCGGGCCTGTCAAGATATTGACCAGTTGCCCCAGCTGCTTGCAAGGTTTGTCTCGCTACGGTCAAGATTTGCAAAACGGCCTGTTAGAGGCCGACTACATCGTGGTCGAAATGGCCAAGCACATCTTGGGTGACAACTGGATGCCCACGTACGTGGCGGCGGCCAATGATGGCGGCATCGAGCGGGTGTTGGTGTGATGGAGTCCCCATGGCTGGCCTGAGCACCACCACCCCCAACCCCACGGGCATCACCTTGCACAACAAGTCCAAGGTCCTCGAGGTGTCGTTTGCCGACGGTCAAAGCTTTCGCATACCGTTTGAGTTGATGCGCGTCTACAGCCCCTCTGCCGAAGTGCAAGGCCACGGTCCCGGTCAAGAGGTGCTGCAAACCGGCAAACGCGAGGTCGGCGTGATTGACTTGGCCTCGGTGGGCAATTACGCGGTGCAACCCACGTTCAGCGATGGCCACGACAGCGGCATTTTTTCTTGGGACTACCTGTATATGCTGGGCTCACAGCAAGACGATTTGTGGGCCCGCTACCAGCAACGCTTGCAAGCCGCGGGTGTGGAGCGCGATGCGCCCATGGCCGGCAAGGCTGCAGCTGGTGGCCCACATGCCTGTGGCAGCCACTGATCCCAAGCGATGAGCAGCACCCACTTTGGTTTTCAGTCGGTTGACGAGCGCGACAAATCGCGCATGGTGCGCGGCGTGTTCGACTCAGTGGCCAGCCGCTACGACGTGATGAACGACCTGATGTCAGC
>CAMDLJ010000249.1 GCA_945901665.1 Bordetella parapertussis
TCAAATTGGCCACTGTGGGTGGGAGCGACAACGCGATCAAACTGGCTTCTTCAGATGTGATCGACAACGCCATCAAACTGGCCCCAGCAGGTGCAGGCGATAACGCCATCAAACTCGCTGCAAGTGCCGACGAAGACCACCTTGAAAAAATGCCCTCTGCGCAAGGGGCAGTGAATGTCCAGGCAGTTACCGACGCTGCGCAAACCACCAATCGCCAAGCGCTGCCCAACAAGCCCGTCGGCGCAAACCTCCAAGCTGTGCCCTCACCTGCGGCAGCGGCCAACCGGCAAGCCGTGCCCCAAGATCCGCTGAGCTCAAACCGCGCCAATGCGCCGATTCAGACCATAGGCACCCACCGTGCCCAACTGCCCGACTCATCGCTCACCCGCGCCAGCACTTCGATCGCCAAGAGCACAACTGCCACCGCAGGGCAAAGCTTGACCGCCACCCGCTCGGTGGCGCAAAAAGCCAATCGGCTTAAACAATTGAGCGAGCACGTGAGCCAATTGCGCTTGCGACTTGACCAGTTGGCGGGGTTAAATCATGAGGTATTGGCCGCTGCCCAACAAGCCGCTGGCGGCCCCTGCACCCACTGCGGCAACCCCCAGTGTTTGTTCACCCATCACGTCAAAACCAATACGGGCTGATCACCCAAGCGTGGGCACGCGCCAGAAAACCCCGCGGGTCCAATGCCTCAAGCCAAGGTTTATTTGCGCCGCGCCGGCAACACTTGGCTGAGCAAAACTGGGGAGCGCAAGATGGGGTATTTGAACAAGTCTGGGTCTTGGGTCGGCAAAAAAGACATCCAGTAATCAACGCGGGCCTGCGGGTCCAGGCGAAAAGCCTCATCCTTGGACAATCTTTCCTCAAAGCCTTGGCGTATTTGCGGCAATTGTTGGGCCAATGCATCGCCGTAGATTTGTCCGATCAGGGGGTGTCCTTGGTGCATCCACCGAATCAACTCCAACTCACGGTGATCGGCCACATAGTCACTGGTTTCATAGGCTGCATTGAACAAGCCCCAAGAAGAAAGTGAATCTGGGGCCGAAGGCTCCAACAAATGCGCCACCAACATGGCCTTGGGTTGCTGGATGGGAATGAAAATAGAACCTTTCATGACCGTGGTGCTTTCCGCAGACCAGCGGCCCATCACACTGGTTCTTTGCTTGCCCTGAAAACTGTCTGTGTCGTAGATCACATTTCGGGGTTCTACACGCATGACCTCCAGGGATTGGGCGACTTGATCTTTGGCGATATGGCTGAAACGAATTCCGTGCAGTTGTAGCAAGGGTTTGATCAAGCCCGCCCACTCGGTGGGGATCACATATCCAGCCGCTGGCAATTTGACCGTGGAATCTGCAATGGGCAACAACTCCCCGTAAAAAGGCACAGACCAATCCTCGTGCTTGGCGGTGTCGTAGGCAATCCCTCGGCCACCCACGACCGGGGCATCGTCAAAAACCTCGTAGGCATAACCCTTCAACGCAATGCGTGGAGCCGGTTTAGTGGGTTCAATATCCATGGCATTGACCCACAACAATGGCAGTTCTTGGCCGGCCATGCGCTGGGTTTGCGCATCAGCTTGGGCAGCTGAGTGCATCAGTTCATTGCGCATGGACGCGATCACATGGAAAAACGACAACAAGGTGTTCTTGCTGGTGACCACGCGCTGCGCATAAGGTGCCCAGGCGTGGTCTTCAATCAGAAAACCCATGCGATTGCGCAAGTTGGCATAGACATGAGAAAAGCGTGGCGCATCCGCCTCGACAATCACGCCCAAGCCAGGGTCATTGACATCTTTGAGCTGAGGGTAAAAGCCCAAAGGGTCGTGCCCGAGGCCGCGCAAATGGGCCAAAGCGGCATCCAAAACGGTTTGCGCATCCTTTTTGACCAAGGGACCAGCGCCGTAGTGTGTGGAAATGGACACCGAAACGTCGTGCCGGAAGCGCAAACCGTCGGTGACATGCAAATCCAAGGTCGCCAAGGGGTCCCAGTGCTGAACCAAGGTCAACATGGCGCGCATTTCGTGCGCTTGCGAGAGCATCCAGTCACGATTCAAGTTGATGCGCAGCGCGTTGTTTCTTTGACCCGTCTCCAAAGGCCCATTTTGATTGGGTCGGCTGAACCGGCTGCGGGCTTCGTGACCATCGACATTGAACACCGGCACAAACACCACCACCATATGGTTCAAGGGGTTTTGTTTTCCTTTGTCGGCTAACAGTTCGCGCATCAAAATCAGACCCGCGTCTTTGCCGTCGATTTCACCCGCATGGGTGCCACCAATCACCAACAACACCGGCAACTGACGTCGCTTGGCTGTGGCCGCATCCAAGACACCGGTTTTGCTCACCACCAAGGCTTTGATATCGCGGCCTTGGGCACTGGCGCCCATGTGGCTGCATTTGGCTGCCATGGGATGCGCTTTTTCCAAGTCCCGACAAAACCTCACAACCTCTGCATAATCTCCAGACTTTGCATAGGCCGTCATCTCGGCGGTCAAGCGGCCTGGGGCCGCTGGCGAGGCCAAGCCTTGAAACACATGCCCCAGCAAGCCAAACAAAACAATGATGCGCAAACTTCTCATCACAACTTATATATCCATTCGCTCGATTAAAAATTCAACTGCTTTTGAGCGATTGACCGATTCTTTCACGCCCGCATGTCCTTCGGTTTAAATCCGATTATTCGAGGGGATACCTGCGTAACCAACCTGCCCCGCGCCGCGCCCAATGGGAAAGTTCTGATCGGTCTAAGATTGAACCCATCGGGGGGGGTAGCTCAGTTGGGAGAGCGCGTCGTTCGCAATGACGAGGTCGGGAGTTCGATCCTCCTCCTCTCCACCATGACCCACAAAAAAGCCAGCATTGCTGCTGGCTTTTTTTCATGCCCGGCGCTTCTTCAATTGTCGGAACGGGCACCCTTGGCCGGGCGTTTTTTCATGTCACGCGGAACGAACACCTTGCCGGCACCTGGGCCAGCACGATCGGGACGATCGCCCCCAGCGCCGATCACCCTGGGGCCGCGGCTGTTTCGGTCATTGAAAGACCGGCCCTCGGCGGGCTTGCCCGCAGCGGGCGCACCCCACACTTGCGGCGGACGGTCATTGCGTTCGCGGCTATCGGCAGGCCTGGGCGCGCGGTCAAATGAGCGGCCCCCAGCGGGTGCACCACGGCCACCAAAACGCCCAGCGCCAGGGGCACCACGGCGGGGGCCATCAAAGTCACGGGGGCGCTCAGCGCGCTGCTGGGGCTCCAAACCAGGAACCACCTCTGCCTTGATGGGTTGGCGCGTATAGGCTTCGATGTCAAAGATTTTTCGCCGATCGCGGAACTCGGCAAAAGTCACGGCCAAGCCATCGCGACCGGCGCGACCGGTGCGGCCAATGCGGTGCACATAGTCCTCGGCCTTCATGGGCAAGCCAAAGTTGAACACGTGGCTGATGGTGGGCACATCGATGCCGCGTGCAGCCACATCGGTGGCGACCAAAATTTGCACCATGCCTTGGCGCAAAGCCATCAAACGGCGATTGCGCAAGCCTTGGCTCAAAGCACCGTGCAAAGCCACTGCGGAGAAACCAGCCTGCTGCAAATCCACCGCCAAGGCATCGCACTCAATTTGGGTGCTGGCAAACACAATCGCTTGGTCCATGGTGGTGTCGCGCAACCAATGGTCGAGCAATTTGCGCTTGTGCTGGGGGTTATCGGCCCAAAACAGAGATTGGGTGATGTTGACGTGTTGGGCATGCTGGGCATCCACTTGCACACGCTGGGGTTGGCGCATCACCCGGGTGGCCAATTGCTGAATGCGTGGCGCAAAGGTGGCGCTGAACATCATGGTTTGGCGCCGCTTGATGGTCAATTGGTTGACTTCGGCCAAGTCATCGGAAAAACCCAGATCGAGCATGCGGTCGGCTTCGTCCACCACCAAAAACTGCACCTGGTCCAGTTTGATTTGGTTAGAGCGCTGCAAATCCAGCAAACGGCCCGGCGTGGCCACCACCAAGTTGGCATTTTGCAACTTGGCAATTTGCAGGGCATAGGGCATGCCGCCCACCACATTGGCAATGCGCAGCCCAGGGCTGTGGCGCACCAAGTCGATGGCGTCGTGGGCCACCTGCTGGGCCAATTCACGGGTGGGGCACAACACCAACGCGCCGGGTGTGGCAGGTTTGAAGTTGCTCGGGTGTGTGGGGTTTTTGCGCTTGGGACGCTTGGGCGGCTCTTCACCGCGGGCCTGGGCTTGGGCCACTTTTTGCTCCCACTCTTCGGACTGGGCGCGGGCTTGGGCCTGGTGCTGTTGCAGCAAGGTGTGCAAAACCGGCAGCAAAAAAGCCGCTGTCTTGCCGCTGCCGGTTTG
>CAMDLJ010000250.1 GCA_945901665.1 Bordetella parapertussis
GGCTTTGTCGCGGGCTCACCCTTGACCCACCGTGCCATCACCGTGGCATTTGCGCGGCGTGGGTTTGAGGTGTTTGTGCCCGACTATCGCTTGGCCCCCGAACACCCCTTTCCCGCCGCCTTGGATGATGCGCTGGCGGCATACCAAGACGTCTTGGCGATGCGGCCAGGTCAAGCCCCGGTCATTGCAGGCGATTCGGCCGGTGGCGGCTTGGCTTTGTCATTGATGCTGAACTTGAAAGCCTTGGGATTGCCCTTGCCCCAAGGGGCTGTGCTTTTTTCACCTTGGCTGGATCTGACCTTGTCGGGCGCATCCTTGGCGGGCAACGCCCACCGCTGTGCCATGTTTGGCCCCGACCAATTGCAAAAAGGGGTGGACCTGTACTTGCAAGGCCGTGCGGCCAATGCACCGTTGGCTTCACCCTTGTGGGGAGACCTGCGAGGGCTGCCACCGATTTTGACGTTTGTGGGCTTGGATGAAGTGCTGCGCGACGATGCGCGCCGCTTGCATGAGCGCGCTTTGGCCGCAGGGGTGGCGCACCATTTACAAGAATGGCCTGTGGTGCCCCATGTGTGGCCTTTGTTTCGCAAATGGCTGCCCGAGGGCAGATCGGCCTTGGCCATGGCAGCAGACTTTTTACACAGCCCCGCATTCCCAGGGGTGCCCCTTCAGGAGACGGCATGAGCACCACCCCAGGCCACACAGCCAGCCATCCGCAACCCGACCATCAGGTGGTGATCGTTGGGGCGGGCTTTGGCGGCTTGTGCATGGCCATGCGCTTGCAACAAGCCGGTGAACAGCGTTTTGTGGTGCTCGAAAAAGGCGCCGATGTGGGCGGCACCTGGCGCGTCAACACTTACCCTGGCTGTGCCTGCGATGTGCCTTCGCACTTGTATTCCTTCTCGTTTGAGCCCCGAGCCGATTGGTCGCGCATGTATTCGCCCCAGCAAGAAATTTGGGATTACCTGCGCCACTGTGTGGACAAGCACGGGCTGAGATCAAAAATTAAATTCAATTGCGAACTGGCCCAGGCCGCGTACGACGAGGCCCACCACTTTTGGCGCATCCGCACCGTGGACGGCCAAACCCTCACCGCCCGCTGCCTGGTCACGGCCATGGGCGGCTTGAGCCGACCGTCGATACCAGTGTTGCCGGGCATAGAGCACTTTGAAGGCGCCGCTTTTCACTCCGCCCAATGGGATGCCAACTTTGATTTCAAAGGCAAGCGGGTGGCGGTGATTGGGACTGGCGCGAGTGCCATTCAGTTTGTGCCGCAGTTGCAAAAAGTGGTGGCGCAACTGCATTTGGTGCAGCGCACGCCACCCTGGGTGCTGCCGAAAATGGACCGCCCCATCACCGATGGCGAGCGCCGATGGATGCACCGCTTGCCCTTGTATCGGCAGATGTTTAGGTGGTGGATTTACTGGCGCCAAGAGATCCAGGCGATTGGCTTTACCCTGAGACCGGGTTGGATGGATTGGGTGCAAACCTTGGGTTTGCGCTTCATGAAAAAGAATGTCAAAAACCCGGCATTGCGCACCATGCTGACCCCTGACTACCGGATCGGCTGCAAACGCATCTTGCTCTCCAACGACTATTACCCGGCACTGGCCCAGCCCAATGTCACCGTGCACCCGGCCTCTGGGATGCGTGGCGTGGGGGCCAAAGGCATCCTCATTGAGGGACAAGAGCTGCCGGTGGACGCCATCATTTATGGCACCGGATTTCGGGCCACCGATTTGTACACGCCACTCAAATTTTTGGGTCGGGGAGGCGTGGACTTGAACGACACCTGGGCCGCCACTGGATTGCAGGCTTACCAAGGCACCTTGGTCGCGGGCTACCCCAACTTGTTTTTGCTGCTCGGGCCCAACACAGGTCTGGGCCACAACTCCATCATCTTCATCATCGAAGCACAGGTCAATTACATCTTGTCGTGCCTGCGAAATATGCGCCAAAAGGGCCATACCTCGGTGGAGGCCACGGTGCCGGCACAAGCGGCTTACAACCAAGAGGTGCAAACGCGCACCCAAGGCACGGTGTGGGGCAGCGGCTGCAAAAGCTGGTACCTTGATGCGAAGGGCCGCAACGTCACCTTGTGGCCGGGCTTCACCTTTTCTTATTGGTGGCGGATGCGGCGGTTGCGCCACCAAGACCTGCACTGGTCGCGGGTGGATTGACGGTGCACAGTGCCCGGCCGCTCAAATGCGGCTGAAGTATTCGTTGCGCTGAAACGTCATCTTGTCTTCGGCCTGTTGAAAGCGCTGCCACTCCAGTTGTTTGATGCCGCTCAGCAGCGACACAAAGCCGGGTCCAAAGGCTTGGACCAGGTGGGCATCGGCTTGTAAAGCGGCCAGGGCTTGGCCCAGGTCGGTGGGCAACAGGGTGTTGCCTTGTCCGTAAGGGGATTCGGTGGCCTGCGGCGGTTTTGACTGACGCGCAATGCCGTCCAGGCCCGCATGGATTTGTGAGGCCATGTACAGATAGGGGTTGGCCGCGGGCTCGCCGATGCGGTTCTCTATCCGGGTGGCCGCGTCTTGGGCTTGGCCGATCACCCGCAGCATGGCACCCCGGTTGTCGCGCCCCCACACCGCCGCTTGGGGCGCCAAGGCCAGCGGGCGAAAGCGGCCATAGCCATTCGCTGTGGGCGTGCAAAACACCAAAGACCCAGCGGCATGCTCCAACAAACCAGCCAGGTATTGCGCACCCAAGGTGGACAAGGTGTGTTCGGCGTCAAGCGCGTTGCTGCCGCTGGCCGCTGTATCGCGCACAAACAAGTTGGTGCCGCTCTCAAGGTCGATCAGCGATTGGTGCAAGTGCCAACCGCTGGACATGATGTGATCAAACGGTGGGCGGCACATGAAGCTGGCCCAGTACCCAGCCCGGCCCAAGGCTTGGCGCACGCCATTGCGAAACCGCACCATGTTGTCGGCCGCGCGCAAGGCGTCGGTGGGGGCAAACACGGCTTCGACCTGGCTGGGGCCAAGCTCAATTTCCAGTGACAGCAAGGGCAAGCCCATGCCTTGGGCGGTGTCTTGCACGATGCGCAAAGCTTCGTGGGCGGTGTCGCTGTGGGCTTCGCTCAGCAAGGCGCAACCGGGATGGATCAAGTCCACCTCGGGGGGCGGGCCTGGCCATGCGGCTTGCTGCGGGTCGGTGTGCGCGCCGGGGCCGCGCAGGCGATAGATATGAAACTCCACCTCCAACCCGCATTGCATGCCCCAGCCCCTGGCATGCAGTGGCGCCAGCGCTGCTTGGAGCACACGTCGGCTGTCCCAAGCCACTGGTGTGCCGTCTTGGAACCAGGCTTGGCATTGCACCCAGCCGACCTCGGGTGCCCAGGGCAGGGTGTGCAGTTCGATGTCTTGCGCCAGCAAGGTGACGTTGTTGCCCTGGCCAAAGCCGTGCAAGCCATCGGTGCCCCCGGGTTCAAACACTTTGAAAGCGGTGCGGTCTGAGGTGTCTTTGAGCATCAAGGTGCTGACCATGCCCACCCCATTGCGCAGCGCGCCCTCGACGGCGTCGGGCATCAAGGTTTTGCTGCGCGTGGTGCCATGGATGTCGCACCACACAAACCGCACCTCGCGCAGCGAACGCTCGTGCATTTTGCGCAAGGCTTGTTGCAGGGCTTGCTCGCGCTGGGGGCTGTGGATGCCGCAGCGTTGGTCAAATGTCTTGGCTTGCATGGGCCTGCGGCTCAAGCCGTGTGTTTGTGGGCCTGGGTGTTGGCCATCCACGGGCAGGCCGCGTGCTTGGCCTGGGCTTGTTCGCGCCACCAAGTCGCCCAGGTGCCGGCCGGGGCCACGCCGTCCACCGTGTCGGGCCCGGTGCGCTGCTGGGCCACATCGGTTTGCGACACGCCGGGTGCGGGGCCACCGCTTTCCACGCTGTCGATGGCTTGCAGCAACTGGCGCCGGTTGGCCACGATCAATTTATCGCTGGTGCCCAAGTGCTCGCGGGTGCGGTCTTGCACCGCGCCCATGCTCTCCACCGCCCATTGGTCGTGCACATTGATGTCGTCTTCGCCCATGCCCAAATAGGTTTGGTCACGTTGTTCGTCCGGGTTGAAGCCCCACTGGTTGTGTCGCCCCGACACGGGGATGTAGTCGGGCAGGCTGATGTAGGGCGCGCGCTGGGCGCGCATGGCCGCCCCGTCCAGGGGCTTGTCGAAGCTGGTGAAAAACGCATACCAATAGGTGTGGGTATCGTCCACGGGCACATGCATTTGGGTGATGGTCATGCTGGCCGACAAGGGGATGATGAAGGTGCTGGGAAAGATGGATTGGGTGACGCGCACATGGGTCAGCTCGTCGGTCATGGGCCGGCGCGAGGTGATTTGCATGCCTTGCG
>CAMDLJ010000251.1 GCA_945901665.1 Bordetella parapertussis
CAGCCATGCAGTCGATCGCTGATGGCTTGCCACACCGCACGCTGGCCATCGACATCCAATTTCGACCACTGTGCAATCTCGTTGAGTGTGCGCCGACAACCCCAGCACCAACCGGTGTCGGCTTGCATTTGGCACACCGCCACACACGGGGAAGGCACCACCTGGGCCACAGGCTGGGCCAGCACCTGGATGGCGCGCTCATGCAGCGCTTGGTGCACATGCTCGATGGGCGCAGGGGTGCTCATGGCACCCCTCCCGGGTTGCGGCCAGGCCTCTGGTGTGAAAGGGGTGTGCGCGCCAAGATCAATAACCCCGCTGGCGGTCGATCACGCCCGGCAGTTGTGCGGCAGGCGTGCCACTGGCCCACAGGCGCACCTTGTTGGCAATTTGCGCAATGGTCTCGTCGCGCAAGGTGCGCGCCGAGGTGTGCGGCGTGACGACGATTTGGGGGTGGTGCCAAAACGGATGCTCCGCGGGCAAGGGCTCTTGGCGAAAAACATCCAATGTGGCACCAGCCAGGTGGCCGCTGTCGAGCAAGTCGATCAAATCGGCATCCACCACATGGCCGCCTCGCGCCACATTGATCACATAGCCCCCCGCTGGCAATTGCGACAGGTTGGCGCGGTTCAAAATGTTTTCGGTTTGGGGGGTGAGTGGCAGCAAATTCACCAGCACCTTGGATGCGGCTAAAAATTCGCCCCACTGGGCGTCGCCACTGAAGCCGCGCACACCTGGAATATTTTTGGGGCTTCGGCTCCAGCCGTTGACCGGAAATTCAAACCCTTGCACCGCCCGCGCCACCCGCTCACCCAGCACGCCCAGGCCCATCACACCGACCGGAAAATCGCTGCGCTGGCGCGGCTTGCGAAAAGCCCACTGGGCTTGGGGTTGGGCTTTGTCATAGGCATCGAATTCGCGAAAGTGGCGCACCAAGGCATGCAACACGTATTCGGCCATTTGCACCGACATACCCGCATCCTCCAAGCGCACCAACACCGACTGCGCAGGCCAGCGCAAGGGCAACAAGGCATCCACCCCAGCGCCGGTGTTGAAGATCACCTTCAAGCCCGGTTGCGCGTCCAAAAAATCTTGTGAAGGGGCCCACACCACCGCCGCATCGGCGGGGCCCGCACCGGGCGACCACAAAGCCACGGTGTGTTCTGGCAAAGCGGCTTGCAAACCATCGACCCAAGGCGCGGGTTGGGTGTGGGTGAGGTAGACATGGATCTTCATGCAGCGGCTGCCTCCAAGCGCAACAGGGGTGCGCCCTCGTTGACCTGATCGCCAGGGGCGTACAGCAACTCGGCCACGGTACCCGCGCAGGGTGCTGCAATGGTGTGTTCCATCTTCATCGCTTCGAGCACCGCCAAGGCTTGGCCGGCGCTCACCACCTGGCCCACCTGCACCGCAAACGACAGCACCTTGCCTGGCATGGGCGCGTTCAAGTTGCCCTGGGTGGCGGCGGCATCGGCTTGGTGCGCCAGCGGATCGGTCCAGCGCCAGGCGGCGGCACCCTCGGGGGTGAACACATGCATCAAGCCACTGTGGGTGTGGACCTGGGCTGTCCAGCGTTGCCCGGCCAGCCACACGGTGAGGCCGGCATCGCTGGCTTGCCAACGCCAAGCGCCTTGCCAGTCCACGCCCGCGCCTTGCACGCGCAACTGCGTCTCCTGGCCGGGCAAGCCCAGGCTGCTGACCTGCATGGTTTGACCCTGCCATTCGCCTTGGGCTTGCCAGCGGCGCACACCGTTGGGTGACCAGGCATCGCGGCGGCCCCAGGGGTCCACCCAAGCATTGGCATGGGGCTGCTCAGCCAGGGCCAAGGCATGGACATGTTGGGCCAGCGCAAAAGCCGCACACACCTGTGCGGGCACCGGGGTTTGGCCAAACAAAACAGCGCTTTCGCGTTCGATCAAAGCGGTGTCAAGCACCGCGTTGGCAAAGGAGGGGCTGCGCACCACATGGCGCAAAAATTCCACGTTGTGGCTCAGGCCCACGATGTGCAACTGCGCCAAGGCCAGGTCGAGTTGGGCCAGCGCCGCCTCACGCGAGGGCGCGTGCACGATGAGCTTGGCGATCATCGGGTCGTAAAACGGGCTGATGGCGTCGCCCTCGCGCACACCGCTGTCAATGCGCACGGCACCGGCCTTGAACAACTGGGCGGTTGGCGTGCGGTAAACAGCCAACGGGCCGGTAGCGGGCAAAAAGTCGCGCTCTGGGTTTTCGGCGCAAATGCGCGCTTCGATGGCATGGCCCTGCATGCGCACTTGGTCTTGCGCCAAGGGCAAAGCCTCGCCACAGGCCACGCGCAACTGCCACTCGACCAAATCCAGGCCGGTGATGGCCTCGGTGACCGGGTGCTCAACTTGCAAGCGGGTGTTCATCTCCATGAAGAAGAAGTCCATACCGCGCTCGCTTTGCTCGACGATGAACTCCACTGTGCCCGCCCCCACATAGCCCACGGCCTGGGCCGCGGCGACCGCAGCCTGGCCCATGCGCTGGCGCATGTCAGCCGTCATGCCCGGGGCGGGGGCTTCTTCCAGCACCTTTTGGTGCCGCCGTTGCACCGAGCAATCGCGCTCGAACAAATGGATGCAATGCCCCAGGCTGTCGGCAAACACCTGTATTTCGATGTGGCGCGGGCGCTGCACGTATTTTTCGATGAGCACCGCCGCATCGCCAAAACTGTTTTGCGCCTCACGCTGGCACGAGGCCAAGGCAGCGGCAAACGCATCTGCACTGTGCACCACCCGCATGCCCTTGCCGCCGCCGCCTGCGCTGGCCTTGATCAGCACCGGGTAACCGATGGCTGCGGCTTCGCGGGCCAACAGCGCCGGGTCTTGGTCGGCCCCGTGGTAACCCGGCACCAAGGGCACACCGGCTTTCCCCATCAGTTGCTTGGCGGCAGCCTTCAAACCCATGGCGCGAATGGCGGCAGGTGGCGGGCCAATGAAGACCAAGCCCGCATCGGCGCAGGCCTGGGCAAAGTCGGCGTTTTCGCTCAAAAACCCGTAGCCTGGGTGGATGGCCTGGGCACCGGTTTGGCGCGCGGCATCGATGATGCGCTGCCACTGCAAGTAACTGTCTTTGGCTTCGGCCCCACCAATGTGCAGCGCTTGGTCGCAAGCCTGCACATGAGCGGCTTGGGCGTCGGCGTCGGAGTACACGGCCACCGTGGCCACACCCAGGCGGCGCGCCGTGGCGGCCACGCGGCAGGCGATTTCACCCCGGTTGGCGATCAAAATTTTGGCGAACATGGGAACATCCTAGGCTGTGGCGGCGGTGGCGTTTGGGTTGAAGCGGGTCATTCCCTGGGGATCAACCAGTTCGGCGGGCGTTTGTTCAAAAACGATTGCAAACCCTCTTTGCCCTCGTCGCTGGCGCGGATGTCGGCTATGCGGCGGGCGGTTTCGGCGCGCAAACCGGCGTCAATGGGGCGGCCCTCCACATCGCGCACCAACTGCTTGCACAGGCGAACCGCAGCAGGTCCGTTTTGCACCAACGTTTCAAGCATGGCCTCGACGCTGGCGTCCAAGGCGTCGGGGGCACAGACCTCGTGCACCAAGCCCATGGCTTGGGCTTGCGCGGCGCTGAAGCGCTCTGCCGTGACAAAGTAGCGCCGTGCCGCCGATGCGCCCATGGCCCGCACCACATAGGGGCTGATGGTGGCTGGCATCAAACCCAGGCGCGCCTCGGACAAACAAAACTGCATGGACGCGCTGGACAGGCGCACATCGCACACCGCCGCCAAGCCCATGCCACCGGCATAGCAATCGCCGTGCAAGCGGCCCACGATGGGCACCGGGCATTGGTCCAGGGTCCACAACATATCGGCGAGACCTTGGGCATCGGCGCGGTTTTGTTCCCAGCTGTAATCGGCCATGGCGCGCATCCAGTTGAGGTCGGCGCCCGCACAAAACGCCTTGCCATGACCGGTCAGCAGCACCACCCGCACATGGGGGTCGCGGGCAATCTCAGAAAAGGCTTGGGTCAATTCAGCAATCATCGCGTCGTTGAAGGCGTTGCGCACATCCGGGCGGTTCAGCCACACCTCGGTGCGCTCAGGGCTGGTGTGAAGGACTTCGATGCAGGTGTAACTCATGAATGGCTTGTCTCAGCGGATTAAAAACACCAGGACGGCAGCCACACTGGGCCGCCAACACGTTGGCATGGCTCAATAGCGCTTGGCCACTTCTTCCAGCATCACCTCGGTGGCCCCGCCACCGATGGCCAGCACGCGGGCGTCGCGCCACAGGCGCTCGATGGGTGCTTCGCGCATATAACCCATGCCGCCCCAAAACTGCAGGCAGCCGCCCACCACCTCGTTGACCAAGTCGCC
>CAMDLJ010000252.1 GCA_945901665.1 Bordetella parapertussis
GTGCGGGTGTTGGTTTTAGCAGTCATGGACATGGCGCGATGGGTACTTATGCATCATCTTTGAGCAAAGACCAGGTCAAGGGCGTTCCCTTGGCGGCGTTTTGGGTCAGGCGCATGCCCAGGACCACATCCAAAAATTGCGGTGCCAAGCCCGAACCGGGGCGAATGGCGCGCAGGTTGTCTGTGGTGAGCCGGTCGCCCTTTTGCATATCGGCCACGATGTACAAGGACCGGCGGCGGGTGCGGGCATGGGCTTCGGACTCGGTGTGGCCGTAATGCACTTGGCCCATGGCCTGCCAGGCGCGCTCGGTTTCGATGACCAAGCTGCGCAATTCTTCGGGCTCGAGCGAAAACGCTGCATCCACACCGCCATCGGCGCGGCGCAGGGTGAAATGTTTTTCGATCACCACCGCGCCCAAGGCTGTGGCCGCCACTGCGGCGCCAATGCCCATGGTGTGGTCCGACAAACCCACTGGGCAAGCAAATAAATCGCGCATGTGCGGGATGGTGCGCAAATGGGTGTTCTCGGGCGAGGCCGGGTAGCTGGTGGTGCACTTGAGCAAAACCAAGTCTTTGCAACCATGGGCGCGCGCGGTGTCCACGGCCTGGGCGATTTCTGCCACCGAGGCCATGCCGGTGGAGATGATCATGGGCTTGCCGGTTTGGGCCACGCGCCGAATCAGCGGCAAGTCGATGCATTCAAAGGATGCGATTTTGTAAGCGGGCACGCCCAGGGTTTCCAAAAAGTCCACCGCTGTGGCGTCGAACGGCGAGCTGAAACACACCAGACCTTGGGCCTTGGCCCGCTGCATGATGGGTGCATGCCAGTCCCAGGGCGTGTGGGCCATTTGGTACAGCTTGTGCAGCGACTGGCCTTGCCACAAAGACGATTTGTTTTGGATGGTGAACTCGGGGTTCGCGCTGTCCAAGGTCATGGTGTCAGCGGTGAAGGTTTGCAACTTGATCGCATCGGCACCCGCCTCGGCCGCCGCATCCACCAAAGCCAGCGCGCGATCGAGCGACTGGTTGTGGTTGCCCGACATCTCGGCAATGATGAAAGGGCGACGGTCGTCGCCGATGTGCAAATGGTCCAGTTCAATCATGGTGCAGGCTCAGGCACATGCGACAGCTGCCGCGTCAAATTCAAATTGCATTTCTTGCACGGCGGCCCAACTGCGCTCGCCGGCTTGGGCCGATGTGTCGGCAAATGCCAGCACCGCGCCAAAACGACCGCCTGAGTGCGCCAAGGCCGGCACGCGATCGCCGACCTTGAGGTGGCAACGCACCCATGCCACACCGGGCATGTCGGCTGCGGCTTTCAAGCCTTGGACATTGGCAATGGGATGCTCGGTCTCAGGCACATCCAAGCTGGTGACAAAGCGAACCGACAAGGCCTTTTGCTGCGGATGGCGTTGACATGCGCCCAATGGGTCGGGCTCGCCCAAGGCTTGGCGAATGGTGAACTCCACCATATCGATGCCACTGGTGTGCATGGCCACATCGGCCATGTGACCACCCGGAATGCGTACCGCGATCTCCAGCACCTTGGGGCCCACAGGGGTCCACAACACTTGGGGGTAAGCAATGCCATCACGCAAGCCCACCGCGCGGATGGCGCGCTCGCAGGCTTGGTAAATGGCCGCTTCGGCTTCAGTGCCCACCTTGGAGGGCATGCGGTGCTCCAGGGCAATGCCAAAGTGTGGCGGCGCCGCTGTGATGCGGTCCGACAAGGACAACCAATGGATGTCACCGTTTTGCACCGCTGCGGTGACATTGATTTCAGGGCCTGTGTGGAAAACCTCCACAATGGCATGGCCATCGCCCGAGTGCTTGAGCGCATCTTGCAATGCGGTGGGCAAATCGGCCAGTTGGTCCACGCGATGGGTGCCACGCTGACCCGAGCTGTCGCTGGGTTTGACCACCACCGATCCCGGGTGAGATTGGGCAAAGGCCATGGCTTGTGCAAAGTTGGACACCTTTTGCGATGCCGGCGTGGGTACCCCAAACAGTGCAAAACGCTCGCGCATGGCATTTTTATTGGTAGCCCAATAAGCGGTTTCAGGGCTGAAGCCCGGCAAGCCCATGGCTTGGGCAATGTGCGCCACCACAGGCACAGCTGTTTCTGAACTGACGGTGATCACCCCATCGACCTGGAAGGCCTGGGCCACTTGCAAATTGCCAGCAGCGTTGTTGGTGCTGACCACTCGGGCGTGGTGGGCAACGGTCATGCCAGGCGCACGCGGGTTGATATCGGTGGCAATGACTTCGACACCCAGGTCGCGGGCCATGCGAATGGCCCCCATTTGTTCGTGGCCTGCACCAATGACAAGCAAGCGTTTCATGCTGCGGCCCTCATGAATTGAATCTGGGTGAGCTTGTGGCCATCAAACACCGGCACCACGCTGCTCACATCTTTTTGCGCGCAATAAAGCACATCGTCGCGGTGGCCCAGTTGCACCAGGTTCACGCCGCTTTCGCTGTCCAAAAAGTCATTGGCATGGTTGTCACTGAAATGCGGCTCCAAAGTGCCCCGCGCCGAGACCACCCCCATGCATTGCATGATTTGGGTGACTGCACTGCGGTCTTCAATCGCGGGCAAGTTGTTGCGCCCAGCCGCCACCAAGCTGATGCCACACCCTTGGGACGTGGCCCATGCCACTGCGGCTTGCGCCACGGCGGATGCATTGGTCATGCCACCCACCAACACCATGTTGTTTTCACCCTTGGCCGCTTGGATGCATTCGGTGCCATTGGTGGTGGTGATCACCACCGACTTGCCACGGATGACTGTGGCATTCAAGCCCACGGGGCTGTTGTCAAAGTCGGCAAAAGGCAGCTTGCTGCCGCCGCGCTCACCAATGGTGACTTCGCCGCGCAACTCACCGGCACTGACCACGGGGATCACCTCGCGGGCACCCAACTCCAGGCAGCGGATGATGGTGGTGCTGGCGCGGATGGCGTCAACCACCACCACCAAGTCACCGCGCTGGCGCGCCCGCATGGCACCGGCCACACCCAGCTCCAAGTAAACACGCCGTGTTCCCTTACAGTGGTCGCGGAAGGTGTCCCCGCGCAAACCATGGCGCATGGATTCCAAGCTGATGACATCCTGGGGTGCCACATTGCCAATCGACACATGGGCTCCCAATTGTTTGAGCATCCAGGCTTGTTGGTTTTTATCGGGCGCTTCCCAAATCAACAAGTCGGGGTCGACGTTTTGAAACAGTTCATAGGCCAACTCGGCATTGATGTCGCCGTTGGCGCGAAAGATACCCACGGTGCCAGACTCGCGCGCTTCAATGATGACTTTTTGAGCACCTGCGGCCAGGTCTTCTTTGATCTCTTGGATGCGGCGGCGGTTGTCGATGCTCAAATCTTCTTGCACCAGCTTTTTGCCCACCTCGGACACCACCTCAAAACCCCTGGCCACAGCCACTTCGATCATGTGCAGTTTTTCGGCCCGGGTCATGGTGGGGTGGATGCCATCGGACACCTCAATCGCATTGAAGCCCGTGTCGCGCAACAAGTCGAGCATGGAAGGCAAATCCACCCGGTCGTGGGCAAACTCTAAAAATGTGCCGCCGGCGCAAACGCGAATGCCGTGCTCGCGAAATATTTGGATCTTGCGCTCGAGCAGCGCTTGCGGATACAAGGCACTCGATCCCCAGCCAAGCTTGACCACATCAATATAGTCACCCGCAGTGTCCACCAAGTCTTGGGCGCCATGCAGCCCCAAGGACTTGTCGAGCACCATGGTCCACCCCGTGGCGCGGGGCTTGGGTGGGCGCGATTGCAGTTGCAAGCGATCAAACAATTGGTTCATAAATCCCCCGATGAAGATGGACGTTGGTGGTTGTCCCGAACTTGATACACACCCATGATTTGCCGACCCACACCCAGCTTGGCCATGGCCGCATACATGTCCAAGGTGGCCTGTGGGTTTTGGGCGTGCATCAGGTTTTCTATTTCGATGCGCGCTTGGTGACAGCCTTTGCCGGCGGTGGCATCGGTGACGTAATTGGTTTTTTCGTTGAACAAAAACAAATCAATGGGGAAGTCGGCCAGCATGGTTTGCACTGCAAAGCCATGGTGATTCAACAAAGCATTCAGGCCATCGGCGTTGAAATACGAGATGTGGTCAGGGCTGGCCACCCAAAATGGCCTGGGAATGCGCCCCTCGGCCAACAAATGGTTTTGCACCATAGAAAAGTCGTTGGGCACCTCGATGATCAACACACCATCGGGCCGGAGCAGTTGCGCGACACAGGCCAACAATTGGCCGGGTTCCAGCAA
>CAMDLJ010000253.1 GCA_945901665.1 Bordetella parapertussis
CCGCACACCTGTTGGGTGTCGAAGTAGAAGCCGACATTTCACCTGATTTGCCGCGCCGCCAATGGCTATACGCCTGGCTGCTCAACCCCAATATCCCGGGCAATTACCAAAAGTCGGTGGACAAGTGGATCGCGATTTTGATCGTCGCCAACTTGTTCGCCATGGTGCTCGAACACGTCCCAGCGATCTTTGAGCCTTACAAAAACTGGTTCCACGCCTTTGATGTGTTCTCCATCGTCGTGTTCGTGATCGAATACCTCACCCGCTTTTACCTGGCGCCCGAGGACGAAGAGTTCAAAGCCAAGGGCAATCCCCGCTTGGCCTATATGGCGAGCCCCTTTGCCATCATCGACTTGCTGGCCATCCTGCCCTTATTGTTGCAAGCCTTTGTACCGGTGGACCTGCGCGCCCTGCGGTTTTTGCGACTGCTGCGGATTTTAAAAATCTTCCGCATTTTGCTGCCCGCCTTGAAAGAGTTCAAAGAACTCAACCGCGAGCGCACCTTTCGCCAAAAAATCCACGCCTTGATGTACGACAGCGCTTATGGCGGCGAGCTGAAAGGATTCTTTGATGTGTTCATTGGCGTGTGGGTGCTGATTTCCGTGTTCGCTGTGGTGATAGAGACGGTGGCCTCGGTGAATTACCTGCTCAGCATCGAGTTTGTGATTTTGGACACCATCGCTGTCGCCATTTTCACCATCGAATTCATGCTGCGCATTTATTCTGCGGTGGAGGAACCAGGCCACCGCAACCCGCTGACTGGGCGCATCAAAGAATTCACCAAACCGTCTACCTTCATCGACTTTTTGGCCATCTTGCCTTTCTTTTTAGAAGTGCTTTCTCGCGATCATCTGGACTTGCGCTTCTTGCGGATCTTCCGCTTGGCCCGCTTGCTCAAGCTCACCCGCGGCAGCGACGCCACCGCCACCTTGTTCAAGGTGATCAAGCGCGAGTGGCCGGTGATGAGTGCCGCCGCCTTCATCATGATCTTGCTGATCGTGCTGACCGCCAGCTTGGGCTACTTGGTTGAACACGCAGCACAACCCGAAAAGTTCGAAAACATCCCCACCGCCATTTATTGGGCGGTGATCACCCTGGCTTCGGTGGGTTATGGCGACATTTCACCCGTCACGCCCATCGGGCGCGCTATCACCGTGATCATGTCCTTGGCGGGCATCGGCATTTTTGCCATCCCCGCCGGTTTGCTGGCGTCTGCCTTCAGCGACCAACTGCACAAAGAGCGTGAAGCCTTGAAGGCCAACATCCTGAGGATGCTGGGCGACGGCGAACTGGACCCCGAAGAAGTGGCCTTGTTGCGATCAGAGGCCAAGCGTTTGCACTTGACGGTGGAGGAAATGAACTCCATCTTGGAAGTTCTCCAATTGGAGATGGAAAGCGCCCGCAAGAGCTTGATGCAATTGCCGGTCAACGTCATTGCACAAACCCCTTTGCATGCGGTGGAGCACTACAAGTACTTGCTGAACCAAATTACGCAGTTGGGTATTTATGTGGATCAAAAAGGCTTTTTGGAAAAGGCCCAGTCAGAAGACCGATTGACGGTCAGTGAACTCGAGATTTGGAAGCGCATCCACGAGCACCGTTGAAGCTTTGAAAACCGACACGCGCCCCTGCAGGGGCGCGTTTTTTATCTGGAAATGAGTTGGCGTGACCACAAGTCAGGTGTGGCTTCTGCGGGCCTAACGTGCTTTGGGTTTGGTGTGGTGGCTGGCTTTGTGCGCTTGTTGATGTGATCGTCCAGCACCGGGACGGTCGAGGCCAGGGCCATAGTCCAACTGGCCAAGGACTATGCCGGCAAGTTAGATCCGTGGGCAGCAAGGATGAAGGCTTGGCCACGCGCCTTGCGGCTTTTTTTCACGGACCCCCGTGGAAAGACTCAGCTTTTGTGAGCCTTCACCTTTGCAAAAGTAAATAATCCCCTCTTTCAAGAGGATGATTTATATGAGCTCAGCACCAGTGCAGCCAAATCACCCTGTGTCCACCCAACCCACTGTGATGGGCTGGCTCTTTCTGCTGTCATGCACAGTGGCTTTGATTGTGGAGGAGCACTACAAGTACTTGCGGAACCAAATGGCGCAGTTGGGTATTGACGTGGATCAGAAAGCCTTTTTGGAAAAGTCACAGTCAGATGACCGATTGACGGTCAGTGAAGTCGAAATCTGGAAACACATCCTCGAACACCCTTGAAGCTTTGAAAACCGACACGCACCCCTGCGGAGGCGCACTTTTTACCTGGACCTGAGTTGACGTGACCACATCTGTACACACCCAAAGCTTGCAACAAACCATGATGCAGGTGTTGGACGGTTCGCCCAAGCACGCCATCAGCCGCTATGTGGAATGGGTGATCACGGTCGTGGTCTTGGTCAATTGTTCGGCCGTGATTTTGGACTCCATCCCCGAAGTACACGCCGAATACAAAGATTTTTTCCATGAGTTGGAATTTTGGAGCGTGATGTTTTTCACGCTGGAATATGTGATGCGGGTGTGGTCGCTCGGGGCCAAGTTCACGGCCGCACAAGGCGGGGCCTGGAAAGGCCGCAAGGGCTATATCTTCAGCCCGTTTGGTTTGATTGATTTTTTTGCCACCATGCCGTTTTTCTTGCATGTGTATTTCCCCACCCTGGACTTGCGCATCTTGCGGGTGTTGCGCTTGTTGCGCATCCTCAAGCTGTCCAAATACAACACCGCCTTGCAAGACCTGTTTGCCGCGGTGAATTCTGAGGGACGCGCTTTTGGCTCTGCCGCGTTTTTGCTGTTGATTGCCACCATTGTGTCGGCGTCTCTCATGCACTTTGCCGAAGGGCACGAACAGCCGCAGCACTTTGGCTCCATCCCGCACTCGATTTATTGGGCCATTGTCACCATCACCGCGGGTTACGGCAATGTGGAACCAGTGACCAAGGCCGGGGAAGTCATTGCTTTATTGACTGGCTTTTTGGGGGTTTGCATGGCGGCCATCATGACCGGCATTGTGGCCTCGGCCTTCTCCAACCAAATGTCGCGCAAAAGAGCGGCCTACCAAAGCCAGTTGCGCCGAGTGCTGGCCGATGGGGTGGTGACAGATGCAGAGCGCGAAAGCCTGCGCCGCTTGCAACAACAGTTTCGCCTGACGGACGCCCAAGTGCAGGCCATGATTGACGAGCACAAGGCGGAGAAGTCTTCATGAGCGAAGCCACCGCCGAAAGCCTGGGCAACCTGGGCCGCATCCAGCGCCGCGTCTACGAGGTGTTGGATGGCGCGGTCATGGACCGCACCAGCAAGATCGTTGAAATTTTCATTGCCTCTTTGGTGGTGGCCAATGTGGTCGCCATCATTTTGGAGTCGGTTCAATCCCTGCACGACGAGTACGAACAGTTTTTCTATGTGTTCGACACCTTCAGCGTGATCGTTTTTTCGGTTGAGTACGTGTTGCGGGTGTGGTCGTATGGGCGCAAATACATGGGCACCGAACCCGGCTTGAAATGGAAGGGCCGCAAAGAATATTTGTTCAGCCTGTACGGCATGGTGGACTTTTTCAGCACCGTGCCGTTCTACCTGCAATTGCTCATGCCCGGTACCGATTTGCGCGTGTTGCGCATGTTCCGTTTGTTGCGCATTTTCAAGCTGTCGCGCTACAACAGCGCCATGGACGACATGTTCGAGGCCATCAAATCCGAGCGCGATTCGTTTTCTTCAGCGATGTTTGTGCTGTTCATCAGTTGTTTGTTGTTTTCGTCATTGATTTACATCATTGAAGGCCACGACCAACCCGAGGTGTTCCCCTCCATCCCAGCGGCCATGCATTGGTTTATTTTGACCATCATCACTGGCTGGGGCAATGTGGACCCAGTCACTTACTTTGGCGTGGCCTTGGTGGTGGTGACCCAAATTTTGGCCATCGCCCTGGCGGCCATCCTGACCGGTGTGGTGGCCACCGCCTACACCGCCCAGGTGCAGCGGCGCGAGTCGTTCTACGAGATGGAAGTGCGCGAAGTTTTGGCCGATGGCGTGGTGACTGTCGAAGAAAAGCAAAAGCTCAAAACCCTGCAAGCCAAATTTGGCATGTCCAACGAGCAAGTGGAAGCCATTGCCAGACAAGTGGCCGCCGAGAAAAAATCAGCCCCTTGATGGCACGCGCAGGCCAAGCGCCTGCGCCACAATGCGGTTGATATGCTTGCATCCCTGCCCTCCAACACGCACCGCTGGCCCGCCAGTTTGGCACTGCATTACCAACCAGCCTCTGGGCGCAGCGTCGTCCACCACCAACACAAC
>CAMDLJ010000254.1 GCA_945901665.1 Bordetella parapertussis
GTTGACATCCCCATGTTTGTGCTCGATGCCCTGAGCCACGAGCCCGGCTCGCGCAACCTGCACTGAGCCATCCGCATGGGCGAGTTTGAGCTCATCGAGCGTTACTTCAAACGCCCACCCCAGCGCGCCCAGGTCGGCGTCGGTGACGATTGCGCCATTTGGCTACCCACCCCGGGCCAGGCCCTGGCCATCTCCAGCGACATGCTGGTTGAAGGCCGGCACTTTTTGTCCACCGTCGACGCGGCAGCCCTGGGCCACAAAGCCTTGGCGGTCAACCTGAGCGACCTGGCCGCCTGTGGCGCCGCCCCTTGTGCCTTCACCCTGGCCCTGTCTTTGCCCCACGTTGACGAAACTTGGCTCAGCGGCTTTGCCCAAGGCCTGTGGGCCCTGGCCGACGCGCATGGCTGCGAGCTGATCGGCGGCGATACCACCCGGGGGCCATTGACCATTGCCATCACCGTGTGGGGCGAGTTGCCCCCTGGCCAAGCCTTGTTGCGCAACGCGGCCCAAGTAGGCGACGACATTTACATCAGCGGCGTGGTCGGGCAAGCGCGCATGGCCCTGGAGGTGTTTCGCGGCCACCTGCGCTTGCCCAGCGACGCCTTTGAGCGTGCCCGCGCGCGCATGGAGCGACCCACGCCGCGTGTGGCCCTGGGCCAGGCCTTGCGGCGCGTGGCCCATGCGGCCATTGACCTCAGCGACGGTTTGCTGGGCGACTTGGGCCACATCTTGAAGGCGTCGGGGGTGGGCGCCGACATCGACACCCGCTGGCTGGCCCAAGCCCGCGATGGCGACACCGCTTGGCCCGCCCACTGCCCAGATTTGGCCGCCCTGCCTTGGGCGCAAACCCTGGCCTGTGGCTTGACCGGTGGCGACGACTACGAATTGCTGTTCACCGCCGCGCCCGCCCAACGTGCGGCCGTGTTGGCGGCGGCCCAAACCAGCGCCACACCTGTCACCCGCATCGGCCGCATCACCCCCCATGGATTGCGCGTGCTCGACCCGCAAGGCCAAGCCATCGATGTGAGCAGCCTCACCAGTTTTGACCACTTTGCCTGAATGAACATCGCCATCGACCGCCGCTTCATGATGCGCCACCCTGCGCATGTCATTGCCCTGGGCTTTGGCGCAGGCCTCAGCCTGTGGGCTCCGGGCACCGTGGGCACGCTGTGGGCCTGGGCCAGCTTTGTGGTGCTGCATTTGTACTTTGACGCCGTCCAGTTGGCCTGGCTGATCGGGCTGAGCCTGCCCCTGGGTTGGTGGGCCAGCACCGTCACTGCGCGCAACTTGGGTGTGAGCGACCCGGGCAACATCGTGTGGGACGAAATCGTCGCCTTTTGGCTGGTGCTGTGGATGCTGCTGCCAGCGGGTTTTTGGGCCCAGTTTGGGGCTTTTGTGTTGTTTCGTTTTTTTGATGCCGCCAAACCTGGGCCTGTGGGCTGGGCCGATCGCTTGTTCAAAGGCTTTGGTTGGCGCGGCGGTTTTGGCATCATGTTCGATGACCTGGTGGCCGCTTTTTGCACCCTGCTGGTGATTGCTTTATGGAGGACCCTGACATGAGTACACACCCCACCGATGAAACACCTGCCCTGGTCGAGCAACTGGCCCAGGCCCTGCTGCAACGCGGCTGGAGCCTGGCCACGGCCGAGAGTTGCACCGGCGGCCTGATCTCGGCCGCATGCACCGAACTGGCCGGTTCGAGCCAATGGTTCGAGCGCGGCTTTGTCACCTACTCCAACGATGCCAAACACGAATCGCTGGGCGTGGATGCGGCATTGATTGCCCGCGTCGGCGCGGTCAGCGAACCCGTGGCCCAGGCCATGGCCTTGGGTGCCCTGCGCCATTCCAAAGCCCAGGTCAGCCTGGCCGTGACCGGCGTGGCCGGCCCCACCGGGGGCAGCGCCTCCCGCCCAGTGGGCACGGTGTGCTTTGCCTGGGCCTTGCCCAGCGACAGCGGCCCCACCTTGGGGGCCGACACCGCTTGGGTCAAAACCGAGCGCCAGCACTTTGACGGCGACCGCGCCCAAGTGCGCCGCGCCACCGTGCAACACGCTTTGCGCAGTTTGTTGCAATGGATGGGCAAACAAAACAGGGGCTGAACATGACTTGGTTTGAAGGCTTTACCCGCCACACCACCGAGGTCAACGGGCAAACGGTGTGCTACCGCTCGGGCGGCAAGCTGGGTGCGCCCGCGTTGGTGCTGCTGCACGGCTTTCCGCAAACCCATGTGATGTGGCACCGGGTGGCGCAATCACTTCAGCACCGCTTCTTCGTGGTCCTGCCCGACTTGCGCGGCTATGGCGACTCTTCACACCACCTGGGCGGGCCTGACCACAGCCACCACAGCAAGCGGGCCATGGCCAGCGATGTGGTGGGCTTGCTGGGTGCGCTGGGCGTGCATGCCTTTCACCTCAGTGGCCACGACCGGGGTGGTCGGGTCGCCCACCGCTTGGCGCTGGACCACCCCAATCGGGTGCTGCGCCTGAGCGTGCTCGACATCGCGCCCACCTTGGACATGTACAACGCCACCGACATGGCCTTTGCGCAGGCCTATTACCACTGGTTTCACTTGACCCAAGCCGCGCCATTGCCCGAGACCATGATCGCGGGCAACCCCCTGGCTTACTTACACGCCAAGCTGGGCGGTTGGGGCAGCGCAGGCATGAGCCACATCGAGCCCGAGGCCCTGGCCGAATATGAACGTTGCTTCACCAGCCCCACGCTGGCGGTCAATGGCTTGCCCGCTGCCATCCACACCGCCTGCGAAGACTACCGGGCCGGTGCCAGCATCGACTTGGAACACGACCGCGCCAGTCGCGCGCATGGAGATAAAGTGGCCTGCCCCTTGCATGTGCTGTGGGGCGCGCAAGGGGTGGTGCAGCGCCTGTTTGACCCCATGGCCCTGTGGCAAGCCCAGTGCAGCGGCCCCTTGAGTGGCCAGGCCATGAACTGCGGCCACTTCATCCCCGAGGCATTGCCCACCGAGACCGCCGCTGAGTTATTGGCCTTTCACGGCTGAACTCCCGCGCGGGAGCGCTGAGTGCGCCCACGCCCAGGTGGCTGCGGCTTACTCGGGCTTGATGTTGGCGTCTTTGATCACCTTGCCCCAGCGCTCGTGTTCGCGGCGGATGTAGGTGGCAAATTCAGCCGGTGAGGCGCTCGGGTGCAAGGTGGCCCCGATGTTGGTGAAGCGCTCGATCACCTCGGGGTTTTGCAAACCCTTGACCAGTGCGGCGTGCATTTTTTGCACCACTGCGGGCGGGGTGCCCGCCGGTGCCCCAAAGCCAAACCACGGTTGCACCACCAAAGCTGGGTATCCCGCCTCGGCCGCTGAGGGCACATCGGGCAATTGCGGCGATCGTTTGGCCGAGAACACCGCCAAAGCCTTGACCTTACCGGCCTTGATTTGTGGCAAGGCCACCACCAGCGAGCTTTGAAAGTCCAATTGTGTGGAACCCCCAATCAGGTCTTGGATTTGCTGGGTTGCGCCCTTATAGGGCACATGCAGCAAAGGGATGCCCGCTTGGGCTTTCAGCAACTCGGCGGCCAGGTGCGGCACCGTGGCCACGCCTGGCGTGCCATAGGCCAATTTGGCCCCGGCCTTGGCCGCTTTGATCATCTCGGCCAAGCTGTTGAAGGGGGCGTCTTTGTTGGCGATGAGCACCGGCGTCATCGACACAAAATTGGTGATGGGCGCAAAGTCTTTGAAAGCATCAAAACCCGGCTCGCCCACATGCGGCGCAATGGCCGCCGTGATGGCCAACAAGCCAATGGTGTAACCGTCGGGGGGCGCTTTGGCCAAGGCCACCAAACCCGTGACGCCATTGCCGCCAGGGCGGTTTTCCACCACCACGCTTTGCTTGAGTTCGTCGCGCAAGATGTTGGCCGCTTCGCGCCCGACCAAATCGGTCGGGCCACCCGCGGGGAAAGGCACGATCAAACGGATCGGCTTGCTCGGCCACTCCTGGGCCCACACTGGTGCTTGGAGGCACCACAAACCCACGCAAACCAGAGCCATCGACGCATCATGTTGAACCCCTGAATTAACCGACCGCCGCATTTATGCGGGTTGGTCAGTGAAATATAAACGTCCCCAGTATGCCTGTGTGCCTCGGGGGTGCATTCGGGCGGCTCAAACGGGGCGATCGAACAGCGCCTGCAAACGGTCTAGTGCGTATCTATGTGTTGAAGCGTGGGTTTTGGCTCATGCGGTCCAGAAATTGTGAAGGGGAGAGGACCTCCACACTTT
>CAMDLJ010000255.1 GCA_945901665.1 Bordetella parapertussis
TTTGAGCCCATCACCCAGACGGCGCCCGAGTCCCCATACCGCTACAGCTGGGCCAGCACACAAGACAAACTGAAAAACGCCACCGACAACCCGCATTGGGGCCACCACATCGCGCTCGAATCAGTGGGCATGCCCACCATCACCATCCAAGTGCATCGCTGGGCCAAGGGTTGGGCCGGGCGGCCTTACCGCCACACCGCCAATACCTTGCACGTGGTGCTGCAAGGCCATGGACAAACCCAAGTGGGCGAACACAACTTTTCTTGGGAGTTTGGCGACACCATCGCCATGCCGGCATGGCAGCGCATCGCCCACCAGGCCTCGGCCGATGCGGTGGTGGTCTCGCTCAGCGACGCCAACCTGCAACGCTGGACCCAGCTGTACCGCCACCAAGCCCTGGACTGAAACTGCCCAGGCCCGGCATAGCCTGGCGCCCCCGACAGGAATCGAACCTGTATCTGAGACTTAGGAGGTCCCCGTTCTATCCATTGAACTACGGCGGCGTGAGGGTGGATTCTAGGGACTGGGTGGGGTTGGGGGGCTGATGGGCTGAACGGTGGGGCTTTTTGCGGGCGATGTGGATGGGCCTTGGACATGTGTTTGCATCCCAGGGTCTGCTTGCTTGACTCACGGCAAGGTGGTGGGCAAAGGCCCCAGGTCAGTGGGTATGCCTAGCCGGTTGAGCCCCACTTGGTGGATTTTCCAATCCATATCACCAGCAGCACCGATGGTTAGCTTCAACACCCAACCCGTGTTGGATTCTTTGTCATTAAAGCCATTGAACATAAAGTTGCCCAGGCTGTAAAAAATCGGCTTTCCTTTGTAGACCTCGACGTTTTGGGTCACATGGGGGTGACCACCGACCACGGCGTCGGCACCACTGTCGATCATCCAGTGTGCCAATGCCTGTTGTTGCGCATTTCCCTTTTTTTCGTTTTCCCATCCCCAATGCGGGTATGTGATGACGATGTCAGCGCGGTGGTGTTGGCGAGCGCGTGCAATGTCTTGGGCGATGAAATCGGGCTCGCCCCATGCCACGCCTGCTTTGTCGTGCAAGGCCTCAAAGCTGCGCGGTTGAAAAATGTCATAACCCAAAACGGCAATGCGTTTTCCTTTGACATGGAAAACGACCGGTTCATGGGCCGAACGGATATTTTTACCACCCCCAAAATAGCGCAGCCCTTGTCGGTCAAAAGCATCGAGCATGGCCTCAAAGGCGGGGATGCCATAGTCCACCGAATGGTTGTTGGCCAGGGATACGGCGCTGAAATTTCGTTTCAAAAAGGGGATCACGCGCGGGTGGGCCAAAAATGTAAAAGGTTTTTGGGCCTTTTCTCCATGGGTGCCCACAGCCGTTTCCAAATTGCCAATGGTGATGTCAGCCCCTTTGAACAGATGAGCAACGTGTTGCATGGGGTTGCCACCGCGGCGAATGTACTGCCCCACCGTTTCAGCCAGCATCATGTCACCGACAAAAACCATTCGGATGTTGTCGTTGGCGAAGGCCTGTAGGCACGCCATCCACAAGGCCATCAACCAGACAATGTTTCGCATGGGTTCAATTGCATTGAAGTTGGCAAGTCAGGGTCAGCTCGCGCTCTATCTTTCCGGCATAGACCATTTGCTGCGAAAACGGCATGGTGCACATGTTCACCGGCAGGGCCAAGACCTGTTGGCTGATCAGCACGGGCGCATGGGCTGCGGTGTAGTAAACATAGGTTTTGAGTCGATTCGTGACCGCAAACCATTGCGCCGATACACGAAATCCGTTGGGCAAATCAACGCTGCTGAGCGCATAGGCATCGGCCACGGGCGTCAGTGACAACTGGCTGGTGTCACCGCCCGACTCCATGCGGCACAAAACCGTTTGCGCCTGAGCCATGCCGAACCCCAGCAAGGCCAACGCAAGGCATGCCTTGACAGAACCAAGTCTGCTGGTAAGTTGGTTTGGAGGCACGGCCAAGGTTTGTGCGGCCGGGCCATCCAAAGCCATTCTCTTTGTTGACACGCCAAAGCACAACTGCCTCCACTCCCTTGCCACATGAGCAGGCTTCATGGGCATTACTTTGACATGGCCCGCATGGCCTCTTCCAGGCCTTTGATGGTCAAGGGGTACATGCGGTTGGACATCAGTTGTTGGATGACGCTGATGCTTTGGCGGTATTGCCACACACCCAGGGGCTCGGGGTTGATCCAGGCAAACTTGGGAAAGGCGTGGGTGAGGCGTTGCAACCACTCGGCACCGGCTTCTTCGTTGTTGTATTCAACGCTGCCCCCGGGTTGCAAAATTTCGTACGGACTCATGGTGGCGTCGCCAATGAAGATGAGCTTGTAGTCTTTGTTGTACTTGCGGATGATGTCCCAGGTGTCAAATTTTTCAGCAAAGCGGCGGCGGTTGTTCTTCCACATGAAGTCGTACACGCAGTTGTGAAAGTAATAAAACTCCATGTGCTTGAACTCGGCTTTGGCAGCGGAAAACATTTCTTCCACCCGGGCCACGTGTTCGTCCATGGTGCCACCCACGTCCATCAGCAGCAGCACTTTGACGTTGTTGTGGCGCTCGGGCACCATCTTGATATCGAGCCAACCCGCATTGGCGGCGGTGCTGCGGATGGTGTCGTCCAAGTCCAGTTCGTCGGCCGATCCTTCACGGGCAAATTTGCGCAAGCGGCGCAAGGCCACTTTGATGTTGCGGGTGCCCAGCTCTTGGCTGTCGTCGTAGTCTTGGTATGCGCGCTGGTCCCACACCTTGACGGCACTTTTGTTGCCGCCCTTGCCACCGATGCGAATGCCTTGGGGGTTGTAGCCACTGTTGCCAAAGGGTGAGGTGCCGCCGGTACCTATCCATTTGCTGCCACCTTCGTGGCGCTCTTTTTGTTCTTCCAGGCGTTTTTTCAAGGTCTCCATCAACTCGTCCCAGCCCATTTTTTCGATGGCGGCTTTTTGCTCGTTGGTGAGTTCACGCTCTAAGATTTTTTGCAGCCACTCCAGCGGCACTTCTTTGGTGAAGTCGGCAATCATCTCCACCCCCTTGAAGTAAGCGCCAAATGCTCGGTCGAATTTATCGAAGTGCTTTTCGTCTTTGACCAAGGCGGTGCGGCTCAAATAGTAAAAATCATCCATCGAGCATGCATCGCTGGCAGGTCCCACCACGTTGGCCTGCAAGGCCTCGAGCAAACTCAGGTATTCCTTGACCGACACCGGCAATTTGGCCGCGCGCAAGGTGTAGAAAAAATCAATCAGCATGGCAAGCCCCTTTCAATGGGCAAACAAGCATTCAATGGTGTTGGTTGATTCATGGCCTGCGGGGTGCGCTCAATGCGTGGTCGAGATGTGCGCGCACTGCCGGCCACTCGCTGGCCACAATGCTGTACACACAGGTGTCGCGCAAGCTGCCGTTGGGGGCCATTTGGTGGCTTCGCAACACGCCGTCCAGCTTGGCACCCAGGCGTTCAATGCCACGTCGACTGGCGGTGTTGTGCCAGTGGGTGCGAAATTCCACCGCAATGCAATCGAGTTCTTCAAACGCATGGCCCAGCAGCATGCGCTTGCACTCGGTATTGAGCGCGGTGCGTTGCAAACTTTGGCGGTACCAAGTGGAGCCAATTTCCAAGCGCCGGTTGGCGCTATCGATGTGCATGTAAGTGGTCATGCCCGCCATGCGCTCATCGCTCAAGTGGATGACGGCAAAGGGCAGCATGCTGCCGCTGGCTTGCAAGTCGAGTCGCCGTTGCACCTCGCTGGCCATGGCGGCTGGGGTGGGGATGGCGGTATACCAAAGTCGCCATAGCTCGCCGTCTTGCACCGCTTCGCTCAGAGCCGCCGCATGGTCCAAGCGCAAGGGCTCCAAGCGGGCATGTTGCCCTTGCAGGGTCACAGCTTGCAGGTTCATGGGGCGTTCGTGTCCGTGGCTTTCCCATGCAGCCAGCGGCGAGCGGCTTGCAGTCCCATGCCGCCCCCCAAACCAACCAAAGCAATCCCCACCATGCTGCGTGAGCTGTAGCCCGCTTCGAACACATCGCAGCCCAAAAGCTGGCCCGCAAAAAACCCCAGCAATGCCCCCACCACACATCCGACGGCATCTCCAAGACCTTGTGCCAGCAACTGTTTCATGGGGTGCGATCAGCGGTTGCGGCTTTGCATGAAAACCAGTTTTTCGAACAAAGTCACATCTTGTTCGTTTTTTAGCAATGCCCCCACCAAGGGGGGAACAGCCACT
>CAMDLJ010000256.1 GCA_945901665.1 Bordetella parapertussis
TTGCAGTGATCCTGGCCTGGGAATATGCCGGGCGTGCGGGCATGAGCGCAGCACTGCCATCTTTTACCGAAACCATGTCCGCTTTGCTCGAGCTAACCCTCGATGGCTCTTTGGGTACGGCTTTTGCAAAGACTCTGTACCCGCTGGCCATCGGCTTGCTAGTGTCCATATTTATCGGTGTTTCTCTAGGCATGGCCATGGGCTTGAAAGATTCAGCCGAATGGCTTTTTTCGCCTATCTTTATCGTCGCGCAAGCAGCGCCGCTTGCCGCCTTGATTCCCGTTCTGACCTTTGCGTATGGCATTGGCGTCACAGCAAAAATTTTCACGGTCTGCATCATGGCCATGCCCGTGATCGTACTGAACACTTTGGGCGCTGTACGCAACACCCCTGGCTCCTTGATCGAAATGGCCAGGTCGTTTCAAGGCACACGCATGCAAGTCATAGGCAAGGTGATCTTGCCGTCTGCGAGTCCTTTGATTTTTGTAGGTCTGCGCCTAGGGTGTGCTTCTGGCTTTATCGGCATCATCCTGGCCGAGCTGCTAATCACGCCCACCGGCATAGGTGACATCATTTCTTACAGCCAATCCGTGGCTGATTACGACAAGATGTATGCCGCTATTTTCGCGATCATTGTTTCTTCTGTGTTGTTCATTGAACTGCTGGAAAAAATTGAGCAAGTGATGTTCAAGCCCGAACAACGCAACTGACTTTAGACATAGCCAATCTTCCATACCTACATGACCACCAGCATTTCCACACCCATCGTTCAAGTTAAGAACGTTAAAAAAGTCTATCCGGGCGGCGTCGAAGCGCTCAATGACATTTCGCTTGATTTCCCCGAGGGCAAACTGACCACCTTGTTAGGCCCGTCTGGCTGCGGCAAAACAACCCTGCTCAAAATCATTGCCGGTCTGCTCGAACCTAGCAGCGGTGAGGTGTTGGTCGACGGACGGCACATCACCGGACCCGGACCGGAACGCGCCTTTGTATTTCAGGATTTCGCTTTGATGCCCTGGGCAACCGTGATTCGCAACGCTGCATTCGGGCTTGAGCTGGCCGGTGTGAACCGCACAGAGCGCGAAGCCGTTGCAGAAAAATACCTGCACACAGTTGGCTTGAAAGGCTTTGAAAATAAGTACCCGCATGAACTCTCTGGCGGGATGCGTCAACGCGTTGGCCTGGCCCGTGCGTTGGCCGTCAATGCCAAAGTACTTCTAATGGACGAGCCTTTTTCAGCTGTCGATGAACAGACCCGCCGTAAATTCCAGGAAGACATGCTTAGCCTGGTGAAAAATGAACAAAAAACTTTCATCTTTGTAACGCACAGCATTGAAGAAGCCGTTTACGTTTCGGATCGTATTGTCTTGCTGCACCGCAGGCCAAGCAGGGTGTCTGAAATCATTGAGCCGAAAATTGCTCGCAACGTTGACCCGGAGATGATCCGCCGCCAGCCAGAGTACCTGGATGCGGTTGAAAACATCTGGCAAAGCTTGAAGAAATTTCTGGATTGAGGTGAACCATGCTTTTTAAAGGTTACCGAATCCCGCTTTTTTCATCGCTCATCATCTGGGCCGTGCTTTGGGAAATAGTGGGTCATACCGAATACGGACTGATTCTGCCGCCCCTGACCAAAATTTTTGAGCGGATTATTGAGATCGTGCCCACGCCTTCTTTTGCGACGGCGCTTTACATCACCGGCAAGGCCTTTTTGCTGGGCAATCTGATCGCCATTGGCGTTGGCGTGCCTATGGGCGTGCTGATGGGTCGAGTGAAAATTGCAGACACACTCATCCTGCCTTGGGTGAACCTGTTTTTGTCAGCCCCGCTATCGGCACTGGTGCCTGTGATCATGGTGCTGGCAGGTATTGGCGAGGTCACCATTGTTTTGACGGTTGTTTTGTTTGCCATCTGGATCATCGCGCTCAATGCGCGTGCCGGCGTGTTGAACATACCGCCGTCTTTGGTGGAGATGTCCAGAAGCTTTGGTGCAACGCGTTACCAGTCTTTCGTCAATATCTATGTCTGGGCAGCGCTGCCTGAGATTCTGGCCGGCATCCGACTGGGCATGATTCGCGCCGTCAAGGGCGTGATCATCGGTCAACTGCTCATTTCAGTCGTCGGCTTTGGCACCTTGTTTGAGGTCTATGCCTCCCACTTTCTGATGGAACACTTCTGGGCCTTGATTCTGGTGATTTTTTCTTTCGCATTCACCATCAATGAAGTACTGGCCTGGACAGAACGCAAGATCAGTTATTACGCATCCTCCCGTTAATTTTTAAAGGAAACAAAAAATATGTCCAGCCCCAATACCAATTACGTCTTTGCCCCTCCAGCCACTGTGTCTGTCGGCGTGATCGGCGAGTCAGCCCGCTATCCGGTTCGTCGTATTTACTGCGTGGGTCGCAACTACGCAGAACATGCACGCGAAATGGGTCATGACCCGGACCGTGAACTGCCATTTTTCTTTCAGAAAAATCCCGATAACCTGGTACTCAATAACCAGGATTTCCCCTACCCGACCATGACCAGCAATCTTCATCATGAAATTGAACTCGTGGTGGCCATGGGCCAGGGAGGTCGCGATATTTCAGCGGCCAATGCGCTCGCTCATGTCTACGGCTACGCCTTGGGCATCGACCTGACGCGGCGCGACCTGCAAAACGAGGCTAAGAAGACCGGCCGCCCCTGGGAGATCGGTAAAGCATTCGAACATTCAGCGCCGATGACGGACATCACGCCGGCGGCCAAGTCGGGCCACCTGAGCAAGGGTGCGATCTGGCTCAAAGTCAACGGTGAAGTGCGTCAGCAAAGCGATCTGACACAACTGATCTGGAACATTCCGGAAATCATCGCCCACCTGTCAGCCATCTTCGAGTTGCGCGCCGGTGACCTGATCATGACCGGCACGCCAGCTGGCGTGGCAGCTGTCAAGCCCGGGGATGTCATGGAAGGCTTCTGCGAGGGCGTTGGCACCATCATCACCAAAGTGGTTTAAGCGTTAAGCGCATAGCGCTTCGCCTGTCACAAAGCCCTGCACAGTTGTTGCAACTGTGCAGGGCTTTTTTGCTGAAGTCTGCAGTTGATTCAGGGCGGTAGACTCACATCCACTCTTATTCTTACAAGCCCCCCATGCCTTTTGAATTCTTGCTGATCATTGAACTCGCCTTGCTCGGAATTTGCACCGGTTTTTTATCGGGTCTGCTGGGAATCGGGGGCGGCATGATCATGGTGCCTTTTCTCACCTTTTTGCTGACATCCAAAGGCTACCCGGATGAATACACCGTCAAGATTGCTGTTGCCACCTCCCTGGCCACCATCTGCCTGACATCCCTGTCATCTTTGCGCGCCCATCACAGCCGCGGTGCCGTGCTGTGGCCCATAGTGAAAGTGCTGGCGCCCGGTATTTTGCTGGGATCACTGGTCGGCGCGCAACTGGCTGCGGCGCTACCGGGCAAATTGCTGGGCATCCTTTTTGCCGTGTTCGTGGCATTTTCTGCGACGCAAATGTTCTTGGACCGCAAACCCAAAGCCAGTCGCACCCTGCCCGGCCCGCTGGGCACCTTCAGCGTCGGGGGGGTGATTGGCGTGTTGTCTGCACTGGTGGGGGCAGGCGGCGCTTTTGTGTCCGTGCCATTCATGACCTGGTGTAACGTCAAGATTCATGACGCTGTAGGCACATCTTCGGCCTTGGGATTTCCCATTGCACTGGGCGGCACGGTGGGCTATGTGTGGGCGGGTCTGGACATGCCCAGCATGCCGCCGGGCTCCTTAGGCTACTTGTACATGCCAGGGCTGATCGTCATTTCCATGGCCAGCGTCTGCACTGCACCCCTCGGGGCCAGGACAGCGCATCGTATGGACATACGCCCATTGAAAAAAGTATTTGCCTCCGTGCTTTACGTGCTGGCAGCTTACTTTCTGCTACGTTAATTCGCTTTGAGGCTTGTCAACGGCTGGTGAAATTACGAGTGTTAACCCTAGTTCGGCTTAAATAATTCTGCAATCTTGACCCGAATCAAGA
Source organism: Bordetella parapertussis (assembly GCA_945901665.1). The sequence continues at coordinate 4,025 of CAMDLJ010000256.1, forward strand.
GGGTTTGGATACGATTGGGAAGACCATGCTAACCTGACAGGTTCAGGCATGGGGATCTACAAAATTCCTCTGCAAGATACTTTAAACATCAATAGGGAGACAACGCAATGAAAACAAGATTTGCAAAAATTGGACAACACTTGACAGCCGTAGCAGCTG
>CAMDLJ010000257.1 GCA_945901665.1 Bordetella parapertussis
CCGCGCTGCCCTCGTTCAGCAGGCCCCGAGGATCACGCGTGGTCAAGGGCACCACCCGAAGCGAAACACCCGTAGCGTGTGTCTCTAGTTGTTTGGCCAATCTGCCCATCAGCTCCGCTGCCGTGGCGTCGGCCATGGCCAATACAAAAGTGCTGGTGGCGTTTTGCGGCACAAACATATTGGGCACGATGGCTTCTTGCAGTTGTCGCAGTGCCTCGCGCACGCTGGGCCACAAGGCCAGAGCGCGAGGTGTGGGCTCGATGCCGTGGCCGTGGCGGCGCACCAGTTCATCGTCCAGCGCTTCGCGTAACCTGCGCAGCGCATTGCTCACGGCCGGCTGAGTCAGTGACAGGTTACGGGCGGCGCGCGTCAGGCTGCGCTCGGCCATCACCTCGTCAAAGATGCGCAGCAGGTTCAGGTCCAGGGTGCGGAAGTTCACTTGATTCATAAGTTTTGTGAATGTATCACATTCGAAATCATCATTTGTTTTATGTGGGGGAATACCCTAGTATCCACCCATCAGCAACGCATTTCCAGCTTTAAATCGGAGTTCACCATGACCACCTTTGTCCATATCGACTATCCCAAAACCCACCCCGGCGTGGAACGCGCCATCCGCGTGGCCAACAAATTCCAAGGCTTTGCCCAGCGCCTGACCCAAGAGCGTGGTTTGGCCGCCATGTTGCAGTGGTCGGTGGTGGCGGCTGTGTTGGTGGGCGCCTTCCAAGCCATTGACAACTTGAGCGAAGACCATTTGATGCTGGCTTGGTTGGCCATGTGGTTGGTGGCCCTGTCGGCCCTGGCCTTTTTTGCCCGTCCCTTGCACCAACTGCGCTTGGGCCAGCGTTTGGCGGCATGGAACCTGCGCCGCAAACAGGCTGAGGCCGATCGCCGCTTGTGGGCCCTGGCCCAGGTCGATCCCCGCATCATGGCTGAGTTGCAAGGTGCGCTGATGCGCGGCCGCGGCTAAAACGCTGGCGCCATGTGTGCGCCTGCTTTCACCCAAAGCCAAAGAAAAAGCCGTTGCATGCAACGGCTTTTTTGTTTTACCCGGTCAAGGGGCAACGATCAGGCGTGCAAGCGCTTTTCGATGGCGGCCTTGGTTTGCGGCAGCGCAGCGGGCAGCTTGTGGGCCAGCTGGCCAAACAACTCGTCGTGCAATTTGAGCTCTTCCACCCAGGCGGCTTTGTCGATGTGGGTGACGGTCTTGAACTGCTCTTGGGTAAAGTTCAGGCCGGTCCAAGTGATTTCCTCAAAAGCTGGGCTGACGCCAAACACGTGGTCTTGGCCTTTGGCGGTGTTCTCGATGCGGTCGATCATCCACTTCAGCACGCGCATGTTCTCGCCATAACCGGGCCAGACAAACTTGCCATCGGCCCCTTTGCGGAACCAGTTCACGCAGTAAATGGCCGGCAGCTTGGCCCCACCAGCGGCCAAATTGGCACCCATGTCCAACCAGTGCTGGAAGTACTCACTCATGTTGTATCCCGTGAAGGGCAACATGGCAAACGGGTCGCGGCGCACCACACCTTGTTGGCCAGCGGCGGCGGCGGTGGTCTCAGAGCCCATGGTGGCAGCCATGTACACGCCTTCGGTCCAGTTGCGCGCTTCGGTCACCAAGGGAACGGTGGTCGAGCGGCGGCCACCAAAGATGAAGGCGTCGATCGCCACACCGGCGGGATCGTCCCAAGCGCTGTCCAGGGCGGGGTTGTTGGTCGCGGCCACGGTGAAGCGGGCGTTGGGGTGGGCGGCCTTGGTGCCGGTCTCTTTGGCAATCGCCGGGGTCCAGTCTTTGCCTTGCCAGTCGATGCAGTGCGCGGGGGCCTCGCCCATGCCTTCCCACCACACATCACCATCGTCGGTCAGGGCCACGTTGGTGAAGATCACGTCTTTGTCCAAGCTGGCCATGCAGTTGGGGTTGGTCAAGGTGTTGGTACCGGGGGCCACGCCAAAGTAGCCAGCCTCGGGGTTGATGGCGCGCAGGCGGCCATCGGCGCTGGGCTTGATCCAGGCGATGTCGTCGCCAATGGTGGTGACCTTCCCGCCCTCAAAACCAGCGGGCGGGATCAGCATGGCGAAATTGGTTTTGCCACAGGCGCTGGGGAAGGCGGCGGCCACATGGTATTTTTTGCCTTGGGGGTTGGTCACGCCCAAAATCAGCATGTGCTCGGCCAACCAGCCAGGGTTGCCAGACGCGCCATCCGCAGCGGCTTTGCCCATGTTGGAGGCGATGCGCAGCGCAAAGCACTTTTTGCCCAGCAAGGCATTGCCGCCGTAGCCCGAGCCATAGGACCAAATTTCGCGCGACTTGGGAAAGTGCACGATGTATTTGGTTTTGTTGCAGGGCCAGGCCACGTCCTTTTGCCCAGCAGCCAGGGGCGCGCCCACGGTGTGCACACAGGGCACAAACTCGCCATCGGTGCCGAGCACGTCGTACACGGCTTGGCCCATGCGGGTCATGATCTTCATGTTGACCGCCACATACGGGCTGTCGGACAACTCGATGCCAATGTGGGCAATCGGGCTGCCCAAGGGGCCCATGCTGAACGGCACCACATATAAAGTGCGACCCGCCATGCAGCCATCGAACAAGCCATGCAGGGTGTCGCGCATCTCACCTGGGGCGATCCAGTTGTTGGTGGGGCCGGCGTCTTCTTTGCGGTCGGAGCAAATGAAGGTGCGGTCTTCCACCCGAGCCACATCGCTGGGGTCGGACTTGGCCAAAAAGGAGTTGGGCCGCTTGACAGGGTTCAGGCGCTGGAAGGTGCCGGCATCCACCAGCTGTTGGCACAGCTGGTCGTATTCGGCCTGGCTGCCATCGCACCAGTGGATGGCAGCGGGCTTGCACAGGGCGGCGATTTCGCCAACCCAAGCCACGAGCTTTGCGTTTTTGACAAATCCGGGCGCCTTCAAGTTCAGCCCGGGTGTGTAAGGTGCGTTCATGTGTGCTCCGTCAAAAGTTGATTCAGGTCAGCCCACCCTGTTTGGCACCTTGCCAAGGCCGGGTACACATGGGCTCAACTCAAGCAACCATTTCACCCTGTCAGACATGGCCTGGGCCAGGGTGGAGGCGATTCTAGGCAGGGGCTTGGGTCGATGCCTGACAGGGTCATGCAAAAAACGCATAACCTTATGTCTGGGGCTGTTGCCCGGTGTCCAAGGGGGTGGAAAAGCGCCAAGCGCGGGCACAAAAAAGCCCCGACCAGCGGGGCTTTGATGGCGCATTGGGGCATTCAGGCCATGAAAACGGCAATAAAGGCCAGCAGAAAAATCAGCACACCCCCGGCAATGGGCAACACGATGGGCATCAGGGGAACAATGCTCTCCACCACATCTTGTTCTTCGGAGTGGTGGTGTTCGGTGTGGTGGTGGGGAGCAGACATGGCGTTTCCAAAGGTGTCAAAGTTGTTGGTATTTTAAGCCATGGCCCGCGCCGCCACCACGCGCAGCACTTCATCCCCATAGGCTTGCAGTTTTTTCTGACCAATACCGCTGATGTCTTGCAAGGCCTCCAGGTTGCTGGGTGCCAGATGGGCAATGGCGTGCAGCGTGGCATCGTGAAAAATCACATAGGCAGGCAGGTTGTGGGTGCGGGCCACTTCAGCGCGCCACGCCTTGAGGGCTTGCAGGCGTGCTTGGGCTGGTGCGTCAAGTGCGGGCAGCCCGGGCACGCCCTCGACACGCCGCGCTTTGCGCTCGCTGGCGCGGTCGTGGCTGTGGCGCAGGGTCACGCTGTGGGTCCCCTTGAGGATGGCGCGCGAAGCATCCGTCAAATACAAGGTGTTGAAGGCCTGTGCGTCCACCCCCAGTGCTTCGGTGGCCACCAGTTGGCGCATCACGCTGCGCAGCTGGGCCTCGCTGTAGCTTTGGCCCACGCCAAAGCAACTCAGGTCTTGGTGGCCGTGTTGCAAAACCTTTTCGGTGCGCTTGCCGCGCACGATGTCCATGGTGTGGGCCACGCCAAACTGCATGCCCGAATGCTGGTGCACCCGGTACACGGTCGAGAGCAGCATGCGCGCGGCCTCTGTGGCGTCCCAGGTGTCGGGCGGCGACAAACAGTTGTCGCAATTGCCACAGCGCATCAGCGGCGGGCTGCCAGCGCCCTCGGGCGCATACGGCTCGCCAAAATAGGCCAGCAAGCGCACCCGCCGGCAATCGGTGGCCTCGGCCAGTGCCAACAA
>CAMDLJ010000258.1 GCA_945901665.1 Bordetella parapertussis
GTCAATGGTGGCTATGCCGTGCGCCTGCAAGGCCTGCATGTGGGCGGGCAGATCGCGGCGGGCCAGCAAGCCGCCATGCACCATGGGGTGCAAGGTTTTGACGCGGCCATCGAGCATCTCGGGAAAGCCAGTCACATCGGCCACCTCACTCACGGGCAGGCCTTGGTCGCGCAACAGCTGCGCGGTGCCACCGGTAGAGATCAGGCCCACGCCCAGCGCGTGCAAGGCCTGGGCAAGCTCAACAATGCCGCTCTTGTCCGAGACGGAAATCAATGCGTTCATGGGGGTCCAGGGTTGGCGCAGCGCTTGAGGTCCAGCTGACGCGAGGGAAAAGAATCAAAGCAAATTGTGCTCGGTGAGTTTTTTGCGCAGGGTGTTGCGGTTCAGGCCCAACCAATGCGCGGCACGCGACTGGTTGTCTTCGGCGTGCTTCATGACGATTTCGAGCAAGGGTTTTTCGACTGTGCGCACCACCATGTCGTGCAAATTACCGGGTTCGGTGCCACGCAAATCGCGAAAGTAAGCCTCCAGGCTGGAGCGCACCACGTCTTCTATGTTTCTCTTGCTCATGCGAAATGTGTCTCTGGTGTCGGGGCATTGTCCAAAATGGCCGCAGGCATGCGGTCTGAGGTTTGGGCCCATAGATCTAAAAACAGACCCAAGGCATTGGCCTGGGCCTGCGGGTCTTCCAAGGTGTTGATGTGCTGTCGAAACGCTTCGCCCCCGGGCATGTGGCGCACATACCAGCCCAAGTGTTTGCGTGCCGAGCGCACACCCGTGTACTCGCCATACAAAGCGCAGTGCTCGTGCAAATGCGCCAACAAGGATCGACGCACCTCGGCCACCAATGGGGGTGCCAAGGTTTCACCGGTGGCCAGGTGGTGGGCGATTTCGCGAAAAATCCAGGGACGCCCCTGAGCGGCCCGCCCCACCATCAAGGCGTCAGCGCCGGTGATGGCCAACACGGCGCGGGCTTTTTGCGGTGAGTCGATGTCGCCATTGACCACCACGGGGATGCGCACACGCGACTTGACCTCGGCAACGGTCAGGTACTCTGCCTGGCCTTTGTAACCTTGCTCGCGGGTGCGACCGTGGATGGTGAGCATTTGCACCCCAGCTTGTTCAGCGGCCAAGGCCAAGGGCAAAGCGTTTTTGTGATCAGCGCTCCACCCGGTGCGCATCTTCAAGGTCACTGGCACGCCCAAGGGCGCACAGGCCTGGACCACCGCTTCCACAATGGCCAGCGCCAAGGGTGGGTTTTGCATCAAGGCCGAGCCCGCCCATACATGGCACACTTTTTTGGCCGGGCAACCCATGTTGATATCAATGATTTGCGCACCGTTGTCGATGTTGTGGCGCGCGGCATCGGCCATCATGTGTGGGTCGGTGCCGGCAATTTGCACCGCAATGGGCCCGCTTTCACCCCGGTGGTCGGCACGGCGCGTGGTTTTGACGGTGTGCCACAAATCGCGCTTTGACGTGATCATCTCGCTGACCGCATAGCCGGCGCCCCATTGCTTGCACAACTGCCGAAACGGCCTGTCGGTCACCCCCGCCATGGGAGCGACCATCAAGCGGTTGGTCAAGGTGAAAGGTCCGATGTGCATGCGTGAAGAGAAATGGGGTTGCTTAAAAAGGAGGCACGATTGTAGCGGCGTGTTTTCTCGCGGCACAAGCGGAAAGAGTGCATTTTTCATTCGTGTAAACACCCATGGCGGATCACCGATGTGGTGCCAAACGCCCAAGTGTGCGCATGCGCACATTTCATTTGCAATGGCTTGCGCCGCAGTGACCCCTCACATGTTTCTATACTCAAGCCACGATGGACTGGATGCACCTGCTGCTGACCACTTTGGCACTGCCGCGCTTTGGCCTGAGCACGGTGTTTGTGGTCTCGTTCATATCGGCCACTTTGTTGCCCATGGGCTCAGAGCCGGTGGTGTTTGGTTTGATCAAGCTCAACCCCGAGCTTTTTTGGCCCACGATTTTGGTGGCCACAGCAGGCAACACCTTGGGCGGGGCACTCGACTGGTGGATGGGTTGGGGCACCCAAAAGGTGGTCGACAAGGTTCGGGGCGACAGTGCTGTGCGCATGCGCGCCTTGGCATGGTTGCAAGCCTTGGGCCCCAAGGCCTGTTTGCTCAGTTGGCTGCCGGTGATTGGCGACCCCCTGTGTGCGGTGGCCGGTTATTTGCGGCTTCCCTTTTGGCCCTGTTTGTTCTATATGGGCGTGGGCAAGTTTTTGCGTTACTTGGTGTTCACCAGTTTGCTGCTGTGGGTGTTTCCACAAGACTGGGCCAGCGCGCTGTAGATCGGGTTTTCCAGCATGGGGAAGGCTGCCAGCTTCTTCTACAGTGGCTTGAAAGGAACCCCCACATGACCACCTCCCCCTCACTGGTTGAACGCCTGTCAAATCTTTATACCGGCGCTGTGCACGATGTGCTGCGCGGCATGGGCCACGCCAACTGTGTGTTGCCCTCGCACCTGCGCCCGCTCGACCCTGCGCTGAAAGTGGCGGGGCCGGCTTGGACGGTGTCGGGCCACATCGACCACAGCATCAGCCGCCACGACAGCTTGCTGGGTTGGACCACCCTGCTGTCCAAAGCGCCCAGCGGCCATGTGGTGGTGTGCCAACCGCACAACCAAGAAATCGCTTTGATGGGCGAGTTGTCGGCCGAGACCTTGAAGAACAAAGGCGTGCTGGGCTATGTGGTCGATGGCGGTTGCCGCGATACCGACTTTATTTTGGAACTGGGCTTTCCGGTGGTGCACACGTTTTTCACGCCGTCTGACATCGTGGCCCGCTGGCAGCCCGACCGTTATGGCGAGCCGGTGACCATTGGCAGCGTGACCATCCACAGCGGCGACCATGTGCTGGGCGACCGTGATGGGGTGGTGGTCATTCCCCAAGCCTTGGTGGCCGAGGTGGTGGAAAAAACCGAGGCCGTGGCCGTGACCGAAAACCAAGTGCGCGAGGCCATCCGCAGCGGCATGGACCCGGTCGAAGCCTATTTGAAATACGGCAAGTTTTAATCCCTCGATAGGCAAGCACACATGAGTCATCTCTCAGATGACAGCGCTTCGTGCGCAATGAGCCAGTCTTGATGGGTGCAGCGTGTCCTGGGGCTCAAGATGCAGCGCGTCTGGCACCACCATCGACATGGATCACTTGGCCGGTGATGTAGCGCGCCAGCGGTGACACCAAGAAGCACACCAAAGCGGCCAGGTCTTGCGGCTCGCCGATGTATCCAGCCGGCACATTGGCCGCCACCCAGGCTTGTTGGGCCTCGGGGTTAGGCAATAACTTTTGATCGACTTGCTCGGAGTGGATGCGCCCGGGTGCAATGCTGTTGACCGTGATGCCATGCGAGCCGACATGCCGAGACAATGCCTTGGACCACAAATGCACCGCGCCATTGGGTGGCACGCCACCGTTCATGCTCATGGGTTCATCCGGGCCGGTCAAATTGATGATGCGGCCAAAACCACGCGCTTGCATATCGGCCAGCAAGGCATGGGTGAGCTCACGTCCCGCATGAAAATTCAAATTCATCGCATCGTCCCATTGCGCGCGGGTTCCGATGCCAGCAAAGGGGCGCGAACCCCCAGCGTTGTTGACCAAAATATCCAAGCCACCCCAGCGCTGCATCACCTGCTCTCGAATTTGCATGGGGGCATCAGGCTGGGTGATGTCACACACGATCACCAATGGCTTGACGCCGCCTTGGTCTTGAATTTCTTGGGCCAAGCTGTCCAACAAGCTCTCACGGCGGGCCACGATGGCCAACTCGCAGCCCTCACGCGCCAACATCTGCGCCATGCAGCGCCCCAGTCCCACACTGGCCCCCGTGACCAATGCGGTTTTGCCGCTGAGTTGTAAATCCATGGTGGTACTCCCTGAGATGCCCATAGGGGCGTTGAAACAAAGGCCAGTATGCCAAACCTTTGACGCGCACCAGTGTGGTCGCCACCCCCGTCAGGCTGATCACAGTAATCACTTTGCATGCACCAGCCTGGCGCTTGCGCACCGATTTGGATGGGCCTTTAACGCCCGCAAAAAACCCAGGTTTGTTCGCTTGACAAAACGGGGCTTCACACCAACAATGATCCAGATTC
>CAMDLJ010000259.1 GCA_945901665.1 Bordetella parapertussis
ATCGATCCCGTTTCCATTGTTTTGCGGTTCATGAACAGCTGTGCTCATGCTTTTCACTCGAAATGACAACGCCATCAGCCACCTTGAACCCCTGTCTGTTACATTAATAACCAATCAGTCAGTAAACAAATGACACCCGAATTGACCCACAAACGAGAGCGGCGAAAAGACGCCCGCCCCGGCGAACTGCTCGAGGCGGCGTTGCAATTGTTTGTTCAAAAAGGCTTTGCCGCCACCAAAGTGGAAGAAGTCGCGGCCCTGGCTGGGGTGTCCAAAGGCACTTTGTTTTTGTATTTCCCAACCAAAGAAGATTTGCTCAAAGCGGTGGTCAGCGAGAATTTGGCTCAGCACTTTCCAGCCTGGAACCAGGCTTTTGAAAGTTTTGAAGGCAGCAGCGCGGAAATGCTGCGGTTTGCCCTGCACACCTGGTGGGAAAAAATTGGCGCCACCCCGGCCAGCGGTATTTGCAAGCTGATGATCAGCGAATCGCGCAACTTCCCCGACTTGCTGGCCTATTACGTCGAATCGGTCATACGCCCGGGCAACCATTTGTTGCGACGCATTTTGGAGCGTGGCATGTCCAAGGGTGAATTTCGCCCCATGAACGCCGACATCGCGGTGCACACCATCGTCGCGCCCATGATTTTTTTAATGATTTGGGAAAACAGCATGACCGCCTACTCGTCAAGCCTGTCCATGGCGCCACTGGACTTTTTAGAACATCAAATCGATGTCTTGCTGCATGGGCTGGTATCACCCCCCCAGAGGGGCTGAAAAATGAATCAATTCTTGTCACGAACCTTGGTGGTGGTGGTCCTGGCCAGCGGCCTGGGAGCAGCTTGGTATTTCAAAAACCGAAGTGCCACACCCCCGCCACCACCCGTGGTGGTTGAAATGGTTTACGAACTGGCTTCTGGGGATGTGATGACCCTTAGCAGCCGTGCCTTGACGGTGGGTGTGCCCTTCACCGGCAGCGTCAAAGCGGTCAACAGCGCCGTGATCAAGGCCCGCGTGGCCGGTGAGTTGATGGACTTGGTGGTGCGCGAAGGCGACAGCGTGCGCGCCGGGCAGGTGTTGGCCCGCATCGAACCCACCGAATACCTGCGCCGGCTGCAACAGTTCAAAGACCAGGCGGAGGCAGCCAAGGCCCAGATTGACATCGCCCAACGCCAGTTTGACAACAACAAGGCCTTGGTCGACCAGGGCTTTATTTCGAAAACCGCGCTCGAAACTTCATTGGCCACCTTGCAAGGGGCGCAAGCCACCCACAAAGCGGCCTTGTCAGCGGCCGAAGTGGCAGCCAAGTCTTTGGAGGACGCGGTGCTGCGCTCACCCATCCAAGCCCAGGTTTCGGCGCGCTTGGCCCAACCGGGCGAGCGGCTGGCGATCGACGCCAAGGTGTTGGAGTTGGTCGACCTGAGCCGATTGGAAGTTGAAGTGCCCATGAGCGCCGGCGATGTGTTGGGTTTGCGCACCGGTCAAACCGCTCGCGTGCGGGTCGAAGGCCAAGAATTGCCCGTCCCTGCCAAGGTGATTCGCATCAATCCGAGCACCCAAAGCGGTAGCCGAAGTGTGATGGTCTACCTGTCGCTGCCGTCCTTGCCGGGGCTGCGCCATGGCCAATTTGTGCAAGGCCTGATCGATACCGATCAAGCCCTGGTGCTGGCCGTGCCCTTGTCGGCGGTGCGCACTGAGCGCACCCAAGCCTATGTGCAAACCCTTCTCAACGGCAAAGTGGTGTACCGCAACGTCACTCTGGGTCCGCGCGGTCAAACCGAGGGCAGCAACGACACCTGGGTTGGCATCAGCGGCGCAGATGCGGACAGCACCATCATCAGCGGCGCGGTGGGCAGCCTGCGCGAAGGCCTCAGCGTCAAAGTCAACGCCCCAACCAAGACGCCTTGATTCATGTGGTTCACCCGCGTCAGCCTGAACAACCCGGTTTTTGCCACCATGATGATGTGCGCCATCGTGGTGCTGGGTTTGTTTTCCTATCAGCGCTTGCAGGTGGACCAATTCCCCAATGTCGACTTCCCCGTGGTGGTGGTCACCACTGAATACCCGGGCGCTTCACCTGAGGTGGTGGAGTCCGAAGTCAGCAAGAAAATTGAAGAGGGCTTGAACGCCATTGCCGGCATCAACACCTTGACATCGCGCAGTTACGAAGGCGCGTCGGTGGTGGTGGTGGAGTTCCAGTTGCACATCGAGGGGCGCAAAGCGGCCGAAGATGTGCGTGAAAAAATCGCCAATCTGCGCCCCTTGCTCCGCGAAGAGGTGAAAGACCCACGGGTATTGCGCTTTGACCCCGCCAGCAAGGCGGTGTATTCCCTGGCCGTGGTGGCCCAAGCCCCGGCACCTGGCGCCAGCGCGATGTCGCCGGTCGAGCTGACCAATTGGGCCGACCAAACCCTGAAAAAACGTTTGGAAAATGTGCGCGGCGTGGGCTCAGTGAGCTTGGTGGGCGGCACCAAGCGGGAAATCAACCTCTTGCTCAATCCGCAGGCCATGGAGGCCCTGGGCGTGTCTGCCGATCAAGTGGTCAATGCCGTGCGGTCAGAAAACCAAAATTTGCCGCTGGGCACCGTGCGCTCGGCCCAGCAAGAGCGGGTGGTGCAAATTGACGCACGCCTGCGTCGGCCCGAGGATTTTGGCGCGGTCATCGTGGCGCGCAAAGCCAGTGGGCCGATTTATTTGCGCCAAGTGGCCCAGGTGCAAGACGCTGGTCAAGAGGTCGAAAGCTTGGCCTTGTTCAAGGGCCAGCGCACCTTGCTGATGTCGGTGCAAAAGTCTCAAGACGAAAACACCATTGGGGTGGTGGACGGCCTGAACCAGGCCGTCAAAGAGATGGCAGCCACCTTGCCCGCGGGTGTGCGCTTGGAGCCGGTCAGCGACGGCGCGCGCAGCATCCGGGTGGCAGTGAACAATGTGCGCCAAACCCTGATCGAAGGGGCCTTGCTCACGGTGTTGATTGTGTTTTTGTTCCTCAACTCATGGCGCTCCACCGTCATCACCGGCCTGACCTTGCCGATCGCCATCATCGGCACTTTTTTGTTCATGTACATGTTTGGCTTCACCCTGAACATGATCACCCTGATGGCCTTGTCGCTGTGCGTGGGTTTGCTGATTGACGACGCCATTGTGGTGCGCGAGAACATCGTGCGCCATGTGCTCATGGGCAAATCGCCGTACCAAGCCGCCTTGGACGGCACGCAAGAGATTGGTTTGGCGGTGCTGGCCACCACGTTCTCCATCGTGGCGGTGTTTTTGCCGATTGGCTTCATGGGCGGCATCATTGGCAAGTTTTTCCACGAGTTTGGCATCACCATCGTCGCCGCGGTATTGATCTCGATGTTCGTCAGCTTCACCCTGGACCCCATGTTGTCCAGCATTTGGCACGACCCCAGCATCGCCAAACACGGCAACAAACCGGGCACATCTTTGTATGACCGCAGCATTGGTCGGGTCACCGCTTGGTTTGACCAAGGCACTTTGGCCTTGGCCGACATCTACCAGCGCACCCTGGCTTGGGCGCTGCGTTTCAAAAAAACCACCTTGGCCATCGCCCTGGCGACCTTTTTGACCAGCTTGGGTCTGGTGCCCCTGCTGGGCACTGAATTTGCCCCCAAGGCCGATTTTTCAGAAATCACGGTGAGTTTTTACACCCCCATGGGCTCTTCCCTGGAGGCCACCGAGGCCAAAACCTTGCAAGTAGAGGCCATCTTGCGCGAGTTTCCCGAGGTCAGGTACACCTTGTCCACCATCAACACAGGCGTGGCGGCGGGCAAGGTCTACGCCAATATCTTGGTGCGCCTCATTGACCGCAAACAGAGAAATCAAAGTTTGGACGAGATGATTGCGGCGCTGCGCGAGCGCTTGACCCGCGTGGCCGGCATCACCGTCACCCATGTAGGTTTGCAAGAGGCCGTGGGCGGAGGCAATAAATCCATCGAATTTTCACTCTTAGGTCCTGACCAAGCCGAGTTGGAACGCATCAGCCGAGGGGTCATGCAAAAACTCCAAACCGTGCCTGGATTGGTCGACATCGATTCCAGCACCAAGCCCAATAAGCCCACCATCGAGGTGGTGGTGCGCAAAGACGCGGCTTCCGATGTGGGT
>CAMDLJ010000260.1 GCA_945901665.1 Bordetella parapertussis
CTCCAAGGCTCGCGCATGCTGGGCTTTATCGAAGCGGATGCGCAATGCGTGGCGCAGGCCTGGTGGCACCAAACCCAGCGCCTGGGACAGTTCGACCCCTTGCAGTGGCCCGATCAAGCGCTTGACTTTCAAATGCCCGCGTGGCCGCGCCAGAACGCTTTTACGCCCTGCCCCCGTGCCCTGGGTTTGTATGCGGTGTTGCCCAACGCCCAGTGGGTGGCGCGCATGGCCCAAGCCGGTGTGCCCACCTTGCAACTGCGCTTCAAATCGGACAAACCCGCAGAGGTGGCCACTGAAGTGCGTGCAGCGGTCAAGGCCGTGGCCGGCACCGGTGCCTTGCTGTTCATCAACGACCACTGGCAACACGCCATCGATGCCGGTGCCTATGGCGTTCACCTCGGCCAAGAAGACCTGGACAGCGCCGACCTAACGGCCATCCGTAAAGCCGGCTTGCGCCTGGGCCTCAGCACCCACGGATATGCGGAGATGATGCGCGCCGATGCCCTGAGCCCGAGCTACATCGCCATGGGTGCGGTCTTTCCCACCACCTTGAAAAACATGCCCACCGCCCCCCAAGGCCTGGGCCGCTTGGGCGCTTATGCAAAGCTCATGCAAGCCCACAGCCTGGTGGCCATTGGCGGCATAGATGACACCCGTTTTGCCGATGTGCGCCACACGGGCGTGGGATCTATTGCGGTGGTGCGGGCATTGGTGACGGCTGCCGATCCAGAAGCCACGGCGCGCGACTTGATGCGGCGCATTCCACACGCTTGATTCACTGGTCAACGCCCAAACCGGGGTATACCCGGCATAAGGCTTCTCCAGAAAATTCGGGCGCTGATCACATAACATGGGTGGGCCAGCCACATCTTTCGAAACAAAGGAAGTTTTATGCGCACAGCCATCGTGAATCTGGGTCGGATCATCTCGGGGGATTGGCGCGAGCCATTTGTGCAAGGAGATGCGATCTTGATGGACAAAGGGGTCATCACCCGCGCAGGCCAGGTGGCAGACAGCGAACTGCCCTCATGCGATGTGGTGATCGATGCCGGTGGCGCCACGGCCATCCCCGGCTTGATCGACTCGCAAGTGCACAACACTTTTGGTGACTACACGCCACGACAAAAGACGGTCGGCTTCTTGGAAAGCTATGTGCATGGCGGCGTTACGACGGCCATCAGTGCATCTGAAGTGCATGTGCCCGGTCGCCCCAAAGATCCCGATGGGGTCAAGGCACTGGCCGTGGCGGCGATGAAATGCTTTGAGTCTTACCGTCCGGGAGGCATGCGGGTGTGGGCTGGTGCGGTCATCCTGGAGCCTGGCCTGGTGGAACAAGACTTCGCCGACATCGCGCGCCAAGGCGTGTGGTTGGCCAAGGCTGGTTTTGGCTCGGTCAAAACGCCCTACGACTACACACCCATGATTGCAGCAGCCAAGAAGCACGGAATGATCACGCTGGTGCACACCGGCGGGTCATCTATCCCAGGGTCATCTGGCATCTGGGCAGACCACCTTCTGGACATGCAACCGGATGTGTCTTTTCATACCAATGGCGGCCCGGTCGCCATGCCCGATGCGGACTACCCGAGGCTGGTTCATGAGTCCAAGATCGCATTGCAAGTGTGCGCAGCCGGAAACCTTAGAACCACGCTGTGGCTGGGCAAGCTGGTTCGCGAGGCCCAGGCCTTCGACCGTTTTTTGATTGCCACCGACACGCCCACTGGCTCCGGCATCATGCCACTGGGGCTGATGTACACCATCAGCCACCTGGCAAGCTTGGGCGATATGCCGGTGGAGATGGCCATCGCAGCGGCCACGGGCAACAACGCACGCGTGTATAAGCGCAATTCGGGCTTCATCGCTCCGGGCCGAGATGCAGACGTGGTGATCATTGATGCCTGCGTAGGCGGCTCCAAAAACGATGCGCTGGCATCCCTGACCAATGGTGATATTGCGGCTGTCGCAGCCGTTGTCACCGACGGCGTGCCCCGCTTTGTTGGGCGCAGTCGCAACACACCTGCGCCAATGAAAACGGTGCGTGTGTCGCAAAACCGGGTGCTGCACGACTTCAGTGGCATGGCACATTGATAACTTGCCAAGACATCCAAAAATGCGTCAAAACTTTGCAAAAGAATTCGGTGTTCGGCGCTGGTACAGCCAAGAAGACGAAACAACTCTCAACGAAAGCGGAGAGGCCGCCGATGGCGAACCGCTGCGCAAGATTGTCATTGCAGCGTGTCTGCACAACCCCTATGCCAACAAACCATTCACACCAGACCTGGGCGATGTGGTCAAGCGTTCACCAGCGTTGGGTCTAGAGCTTGGGCGGCGAGCACTGCAGGCACTGCGCGGACAAGCCTTTGAGGGCTATGGCAAAGCCTGCATCGTCGGAACAGCGGGCGAATACGAACACGGCAACGCCTTTTTGACAGCGACGATGATGGACCCGCTGCGTGAATTGCTGGGGGGTGGGCTGGCTTGGGTGCCCTCAACAGGAAAAAGAGGCGGGCCTGGCAGCACCATCGACATCCCCCTGGCGCACCGCGATGCACTGTATGTGCGTTCGCACTATGACACGGCGACAGCCACCTTTCACGATGGGCCCAACCCAGATGAAATCATTGTGGCTTTTGCCCTCGCCACCCGGGGGAGGCTGCATGCCAGATTGGGCGGGCTCAAGGCCTCGGATATCAAGGCACGCGACGGGCTGCGGTGATCAATGACCGCAGTGTCAAGCATCTTTGGCTTCGGGGCCGGGCAAAAGCGTCTCTTTATTTGATTTGAAATACGGCCATTGAACCGCTGACCTCATACCCAACCAACAGCAAAGGGACACCGGTGGGGCTGTCAGCAGCTGGGATGAATTTCAAACCCTCGGGAGAAATGTCACCCAATGTGGCAGCGTCGCTTGTGTTGCGAATGTATTGCACAAACTTGGGCTTGGCCGGATTGGTGATTTGGTACATCATGATGCCGCTGGAACGCTCCAAGCCGATGAACGCAAAATACTCGCTGCCCACTTGACCGACGACGATATTTTCCGGCTCTGGCCCTTTGTCGTCCATGCGGCCTTTCAAGGCGCTGAAAAGCAAGGAGGGGGTGGCGTCGTTGTAAACCACGCGTTCAAAATCATCGCCTGAATCAAACACCTGCGCACCTGTATCGGCATTCCAGATGGAAAATGATCGTGCGCCGTAGGTAAATAGCTTTTCGTATTTGCCACTGCTGTTGACGCCTACCGCAGTTCCATTCGCTGTTTTATTGATATTCAAACGAGCCAATTCGGTGCTGACGCTGGTGGGAAACACCGTTGTATCCAAACTGGATGCAATGGAGCTGACACGCGCAGACTCGGCAGATGCGGTTTCAATGTAGTCGTCTTTGTTATCACCTTCGTTGCCGGTCAGAAAATAGGTTTTTCCAGCCATGGTGAAGCTTGCCACACCATCTGGCAGGTAATACCCGTAAAGATTGGTGTAATTTTTTAATGTGGGTGCAGCACACACAGTGGCAGATGTACACGTTGTGTACGCCGTGGTGTCATTGGCCCAGAGTTTGTTTTTGCTTTGACCAAAGTCCTTGACGCCCAATGCGTGAATTTTGCTGATGCGAGCATTTGCCAAATCCACCACAGCCACTGCGTTGGCCTCTTGCAAGGTCACAAAAGCGGTTTTGCTGTCATCCGAAATGGTGACGTATTCGGGCTCCACATCTTGTGAAAAAGTTGCGCCCGGGCGAACGATGCGCACGCCCGAGGGCAATTCACTGGCGCGTGAGCCGCCCGTGTTGAAGTCGGTGAAACCCAATGTGGTCGCGCTGGTGGCTGGCTGGCCATCGGTGATGGCGATGATGGAAATCGAGCCCTCGGCATCGCTGATGCTGGTGGCGCTGTTTTTCAATGGCTCACCCTCATTGGCCACCACCAAGTATTTGCCATTGGGTGAAAAAGCCACGCCATCAGGCAATGCGCCCACAGTGACTTTGCGCACAAAAGTAGCCGCTCCATTGGCATCTAAAGAATAAAAAGCAATCACGCCACTGAGATTTTTGGTCGCATTGGCCACCGCAATGGCCAGCAAGTTCCCGGTGATGTCCAAACTTTGAACACCACC